>JAVEWL010000056.1:0-15114 GCA_034004565.1 FCB group bacterium
GACACCGAGACCGGCGAGGACTGGGGCGACGAAAACGACGTCACTGGCAAAGTGGGCCGGAGCACAGGTGATGTTAAGATTCCCTTGTTGCTGGCCAACAAACGGAGCACGGGGGGCGGCGCAATCCTGACGCATTGCATTATCCGCTTGCAGGTGGCAGGCCGGGAGGTGTACCGGGCCGCGAATTACCGGGAGGCGGTTTACACGCTGCGGCACGAGGGGCCGGGTGACCTCCGCGAGAGTGTTTATCGGGACGGCGCGAACGTGGCCAATTTCGCGACGGAGCGCGCCGCGTTGCGGTGGATTGACTTCATGACCGGCAAGCGGGCGACGAAGTAAGTAAGGCCGAAACCGGGGAGCGGTCCCCGGTCTGGCGGTATGTTGCCGCCACTGACGAGGCCAGACGCCACAAACGAGGGAAGCAAAAATGAGCTGGTACAAGGCAAGAATGAGTGGGAACGGGCAGGGTCTCGTTGTCGAAGCGGACACGGGGCGCATCGTGGCCGTGACATATGACGAGAAGAACGCTGCGCTTGTGGCGGCGGTTATGGGATTGATGGATTATCGGTGCCGTCGCTCCGGGAAGTACAGGGCTGCGGCCTACCGGTACGCCGAAGACGTGCTGCGCGCCGCGGAAGGGGATCTGAATGGCAAGAAAGATGAATGGGATGGGGGAGTAATGGCGGGACTCGTGAAGTATGCGGACTGGATTATCGGCGGGACGGTGCTGGCCGGGTGGCTGGTGATCGTGGTTGCGATGCTGCTATCATAGAAAGAGAGGGACACCATGAAGAAGCAATACAAAGTCAGTGCTCCGGCATACGGCATCATCCGTGACGGGTTCAGCACGCGCTATCAGGCGCAGAAATTCGCTCGCCGGTGGGAGCGACACAACAACTACGGGCGCGGTGTGGCGCGGGTCAGCAGCTACGACGCGGAATGATCCACCCACCCCCCGCGCCCGGCGGCACCGGGCAACAAGGCAACGCCGCACCATGAAGCAATACCTCATTCAGATGATCGACCATTCCGGCGCGACCGTGGATGCAAGAGTCTATTACAGCGAGAGCGCTTTCCGCGCTGCTGCTGCCTACGAATGGCCAGCAGAGTACGCGCTACGGTGCTACGACGTGACCGACCCGCTGCGCCCCGTCCAAGTTTGGTTGTAAAGGAGACCACCTACCATGACCAAGTATGAAATGGCAACGGAAATCGCCGCCCTTAGCGGCGAAAGGGGGCACCTGTTCCGTGGCGTCATCAAGCACCAAATGGGGCGCACGATCGGCGCGGTGCGCGAGAGCCTGGCCCGTCAGCGGGCAATCGCTCGCGTTACTCGACGCGAGATCATTCGCCATTGCCAACCCATCTAGCCACCAAGGGGGACGCTATGAACCCGAAATATCTCCGCAAGACTGGTCCGAAGGCGCATATCTGCCCGTGGTGCGAGCAACCCAGCCCGAAGACTGGAAACCGTTGCGGGCATCTGTTCAAGATCACGGCTGGCGGAGTATACCTGTGGTACTGGGGCATTCGCCCTGTGCCGAACCCCGCGTCTGTGCGGTGAAACGCGGGCAGAAACGAGAGGAGAAACATGAGCAAGCACAGATGGGGACAGCCGATAGGCGTCCAGAGTGGATGCGGGCGGCCGCATGGGGTTGACATCCAGTGGCGGTGCAAACGCTGCGGTGCCATAAAAATCAACGGCCCCGCCAACACATGCACGGGGAAGAGGGTCATCCGCTGGACGTACCGCGACGGAGACGGGTACGAGTGCGACCGCCTCCCAGCGTGTCGTTGATCACACAACCCCCGCGCCCGGCGGGCAAACCGGGCAGGAGAATGACATGAACAATACAGCTACTTATTGCCCCGAGGACGACAAGCTCCGGCTATATGTCGGGCGCGTGCCCCGCGAGGATTACGAGCGCTTGAGGGCGCAGGGCTGGCAACCCCTGCACAAGCAGAGGGAGACGGGCGGCGGGGATTTCGCCGCCGGATGGACGCCGGAACGCGAAGACACCGCGCTTGAGTATGCCGGCGGCATTATCGAGGACGAGGACAAGGGGCCAGCGGAGCGGGCGGCGGATCGGGCGGAGCGGTTTGCAGGATACCGGGACAAGCGCGAGGGTGAGGCGATGGAACGCGCCGACACCTACGCAGCCGGGCCGCGTTTGCTGGGCTACCAGTCCGCCGCGCTGGCGGAGCGCAAGGCGCGCCAGCTTGACCGGGTAGCGGATCGGGCGGTTAACGCCTGGGACAAGGCCGAATACTGGCAGACCAGAACGGCGGGAGTTATCGGGCACGCGCTGCACGTGGCCGCGCCTGGGGTGCGGATGGGGCGAATCAAAAAGATCGAGGCGGAAATCCGCAAGATCGAAAAGGACAGCACCGACGCCACAATCAAGAGTCAGTTGATCTGGGATATCTGGAACAGCATAGCGGGCAACTCCAAGCTCATCGTTTTGCGCGCGTGCGGGTATGCCCTGCAAAACGCCGAGATCAAGCCGGCAGGCGAGGGCGAGCGGTACACGGTTGACCAATGCCGTTTGGGTATGGCGCTTATGATGGTTAACAACGTGCATGCCGAATACGGCAGCGAGCGCTACAAGACGCAGAAAACCACGCTTGCCCAGTTGGCGAATGGCACATTGACACCCGAAGCCGCAGCCAAGGAATGGCTCAGCAACCACCCCGAGCGGCCGGCAGACTGGAACGGGGAAGGCCGCTGGATCAACCATCTTCGCTTGCGGCTGGCCTACGAGAATCAGATGCTTGAGGCGCAGGGCGGGAGGCTGGCGTCGGTCGAAATGGAGCCGGGCGGCTGGATCGGCAAGCACCAGGTTCAGAAGGTGAACAAATCCCCGGCAACCGGGCGCGTTGTGTCGGTGCAGGTATGGGGAACGACGCGCGGCTATACGAAAGAAAGCGGATACAAGCAAGAGGAAACCCGGCCTTGCTTGATCACGCTCGAAACCGAGCGCCTGCCCCCGAACGCCTACCGCGCGCCGACGCCGGAAGAAAAGGCGGAGTTTGACGCGGCACGCAAGGCGGAAAAGAAGGCCAAGGCGGAACGGACGCCGAAGGGCGCGCCGCTGATCAACCCGACCGACGAAGACGCCGAACGCCTGCAAGCCGTCCTGAATAATGCGAGCAAGGCGGTCAGCGACGCCAGGCAGGTTAAGGCATACGGAAAAATATATACCGAATACAAGCCGTCAACGGTCTTCCCCATGACACAAGCGCAATATTCCGACTATTCAAAGGGGACTTATGGCCATGGGGAAACGCGCGGCGTGTGCCGGGGGGGGCGAGCTTGAGCCGCGCAAGTCTAACATGTGGCGTCCCGGAGAAGTCGAGGAAGCCGCGCGCAGGGGTCCGGCTGTTTGCAAGGTCCGCATTGGATCAGCCAACGGCAGCGACTACGGATCCCCCCGTGTCATCATCCTGACCGACAAGACGCAGAAGCCGCTTCCCTCCGAAGTCTGGCCGGTCGAGGCAGAGGCCACACAGGAAGAGCTTGCGATCTGAAAGGGGCAACCAGTGAACGCCATTGAACGCCTTTTGATGCTCCAGCAGGAGAACAACCAAGCCGGGGCGCGCATACTGGAAATGCGCCCCCGCTTCATCGAACTGAAGCAGCGGCATGAACTCGGGACGGCCCCCAGGGCGATAACCGGCTTCAACCTGTTTCAGACTCCGCGCCCGGTGGCCGCGCGTATGGCGGCGCTGATCCGGGAGCGGATCGGCGACGGGGCGCGCGTGCTCGAACCATCGGCAGGGCTTGGGCGACTGATTGAGCCCTTCGAGCAAGACACCTTGCGGGCGCGCTGGGTGGCGGTCGAGAATGCCCGCGAATGCGTGAAGGCTCTTAAAAAGGCGTTACGGGGCGCGTCGGTGCATGAGCGCGACTTCCTCGAAACGTCGGCGGGGGATATTGGCGGAGAGTTTGACGCCGTGATTATGAATCCGCCATTTAAGCAGGGGCGCGACGTGAAGCACATCCGGCACGCGCTGGCCATGCTCAAGCCAGGCGGGCGCTTGGTGTCCCTGTGCTACAACGGGACCAAGCAAAACGAACAACTGCGGCCCCTGGCGGGCCATTGGGAAGTGTTGCCGGAAGGCAGCTTTAAGGACGAGGGCACGGCGGCGAGTGTCGCCTTGCTGGTCATCGACAAGTAAGCAACGCCGAAAGGCAAGGAGCATCGGAACAATGAAGATCGAAGAACGCGAACGCTTGGGGCTGTGGCAGTTCCGGGAGAAGGGGGATACCCCTTGGCGGTTCTACGTCAACAGTTTTAGCGGGGACTGTAAGACGGCGTATGTTCGGGAATGGGGCGGCGGGTTGCGCCCTGTTCCGATCACGCGCAAGGGGTATCTGGTTGTCGGTGGGCGGCGTATCGGTCCGCGCCGGTGGGATCATTAACGGAGCAATCAGGAGACCGAAAGGGGTCAACCATGAACGAGCAAATCAAGACGAAAGCACAGCACACGCCGGGGCCTTGGGAGATTAGCAGGGATGACGCATACCCGCCGCGCTATCTCCTGACCAGCAAGGGGAGTCCGTTCGCAAGCCTTGATGGATGGGCATGCGACGGCGTGACAACCGACGAAGATGACGCCGCGAACCGCAATCTGATAGCCGCCGCGCCCGAACTGCTGGACGCGCTCAAAGGTCTCTTCGAGCATTGCGCCATGATCCATCGTGTCTGGGGCGACGGCAGCAACCAGAAAGAGGCAGACGCCGCTATCGCAGCGGGCAAGGCCGCAATCGCCAAGGCCGAAGGCAGGGAGTAGTAATCACAGGCCCGCCCGTGGGCATTGTACGCGGGCGGGAAGGAACAACACAATGAACGAGCAAAACAGAGTCTTGTCAATCGCAGAAGCCTGCAAGCCTGTGGTAAACGCTTACCTCATGGCAAAGGCATACGCACAAGTGAAGCGCGAACAGGTCGATGCGGTCAGCCGCCGCCTGCTGGCGGCCAACGACTACATGGTGGCAGATGAGAACCGCACCAAGGACGAGCCGCCGGAACGGATAACCGAACCGCGTTATGATTGGCTGATGGGCAGCGAGGCCTTCGCCGGCTATCACGCCAAGCGCAACACGATCCTGCTGGAGACTGGCATTAAGCCGGCCGATATGCCGGCCGAGCATTGCCCCGCGCTGGTCGCCGAGAACCTGCTTGTTAAAGCCGAGTGGGCAATGCTTGAGACCGCTTGGGCGCTGGTCGTACATGAAGGGCCGGTGGACGGCTGGAAGGATCTCTATGGCGAGATGCGCAAGACGTTCATCGACCTGGTTGTCAAGATGGTGGTCAACCGGCCAGGCTACAAGAATCCGTTGACGGGCAAGGCTGTTTGACACCTAAACCCGCGCCCGGCCGGGTTACGCCGGGCAGGCAGGAAGATGGATACAATGAACGCACGGAGCAATCAGGAGATCGATATGGAAACTTTTTTGCACCTCGCAACCATAATTGCCCCTTTCGGTAGGAAAGAATAACAAAAGTATCCATGCCAGTCGATATGCGCGCGCAATCAGCATTTCCTATTGCTACTTTTTACTACTTAATGCTACTGTCTAGCCATGCAGAAGAACCAGAAACCAAAGGGCCGCCCACGCAAGCGGGACAATGAGAGGTCGGTGAAGGTGTCAGCCAGTCTAAAACCGGAGATTTACGCCTGGTTGCATCGCGTCATGCAGCAGAAGGATTGTTCGTTCTCCCGCGCTCTGCACGAATCACTCAAGCCGCAGTTCATCCTGCGCCATCACAAAGAGTTCAGCAATTGAACATGCTCACACGCAAGGCGCTGGCCGACTACCTGGCGGTATCCGTGAAAAGCGCGAACCGCATCCTTCCGCCGACATCCAGTGGATCGAGAAAAATCACCGACACCCGCGTGATCGATCTTCTCAACGCGTGCGCCGTCGGGATACCGCAGTCCGATGGGCAGCTTCCTACCATTCTGACCCCGGAGCAATTGGCAGCCGGGATCACGGTCAACGGCAGGGCGGTAACTCCCGCGAAGGTGCTGCGATGGGCGCGCCGAAGCGTGAACCCCCTGCCTCACTACAGAGTCACGCGCAACTGTCTGCGCTTTACCCTTGCCGCGACGATGGCCTGGGTGGATGGGAGAGGGTGAATGATGATGTCGAGGCAAAATTGCTTGGGTTTCTTAGAGTCCTGGCCGCCCGCTGCAAGGTGTGCTTTCAGGGCAACACTCACATGTGCCGGACGTGCGACTCTGAAAGCGCCAAAGCCCTGCTGCACCTCGTTGACGATCCTCCACTCACTGGTGCCGCGCTTGGGGGAACAACCCGCGACGACGCGGAGGCCAGACGGTGCGAGATCATGCGCCAGCTCGAGGTCTGCGGCGAACCCATGCGCGGGCAGGACTTCTTCCGCGCTGACGGGTGCATGATGGAGACCTTGGAAATGACGCTTCTCAAGATGGTGCGAGATGGCCTAATCAAACGGCGAAAGATTGGCCGCTACCACTACTACGCGATGTCAGAAAAAGTTTTGGACAATTTGCTGTGACGAACGGGCAATTGTGCCCAAGTAGTACAGCAGGGAGAACCAACATGAACATGCAGGATAAATTGGCCCGCCTGCACGCGGCCAAGATAGCGGAGGATGCGGCGCGCGAGAAGCGCATCGCGCTGGAGATGGAAATCTCAGAGGCGTACCGTTCGCAGTTGCCCGACGGCGGCGGCGAGCGCACATTCAAGGAGGGCCCCTTCAAGTTTGCGGTGCAGACCAAGTTCAATCTGCGCTGCACCGACTTCGATAAGCTCGCCAGTATCAACCCGGCGCTGGTCATCCAAAAGCCCGCACTGGACGAGAAGGCATATAAGGCCCTATGGGAGACTGACCGCGATGCTGCGGTCCAGGCGTCCATGCACATCACCGTGTCCCCGGCCAAGCCCCGCGTGACGATCAAGAGCGTGACGGAGGGCGATGACAATGGCATTTGATCTTTCCAGCATCAGCACGGAGCGCAGGAGCCTGCCACCAAGGATGATCCTGCTGGGCACGCCGAAGGTCGGCAAAACGACCTTCGCCAGCAATGCCCCTGGCGTCGTCCTGTTGCCGATCACCGGCGAGGAGGGCGCCGACGCCATGACCTGCCCGAAGTTTCCCACGGCCCATACGTTCGACGACGTGATGTCGGCGATTGCAGCGCTGGCTCAGGAGGATCACCAGTTCCGCTTCATCTGCATCGACTCCGCGTCGGCGCTGGAGCGGGTCATCTGGAGCGCGGCGTGCGCGGCGAACAAGTGGCAGAGCATCGAGCATCCCGGCTACGGCAAGGGCTATGTCGAGGCGCTGCAATACTGGAGCCGCATGATGGAAGGGCTTGACTGGCTCCGCAACAACAAGGGCATGGGGAGCATCCTCATCGGGCACGTTAAGACCCGCGTCTTTAACGACCCCCTGAGCGATCCCTACGATGTCTACCAGTGGGATGTGCAGGACCGCGCGTCATCGGCCATGCTCAAATGGTCAGACTGCATCCTGTTCGCACGCCACCGGCAGATCGTCAAGAAGGTCGGCGACCAGCGCAATCAGGATGTCCACGCCATCGGCACGGGCGAGCGTGTCCTGCTGACCGAGGAGCGCCCCGCGCATCCCGGCGGTGCCCGCAAGGGCTTCAACGCGTCGCAGTACGAGATTCCGCTGGATTGGGCTGCTTGGGAGCAGTCCGTTGCGGCGGCGCAGCAGTAGTAGTTCACCAAGACAAAAACGAAAGGTTCAGACAATGGCACAGTTCCAGTTTCACAACCAGATGGTCGAGGGCGATATGCTTGAGAGCACCCCGGTCCCTCCTGGCCGTTACACCGCGATGATCGACAAGACGGAGATCGGCGCGCCCAACGACAAGCGCACCGTCCAGTTGATGACCGAGTGGGTCATCATCGACGGCCAACACAAAGATCGCAAGGTGCGCAACTACACGACCATCGACTGCCCGACTTCGGACACGGCGCGCGACATCGGCCTCCGGTTCGTCAAGAACATCTGTGAGAGCATCGGCATTGCTGGCTTCTCCGATACCGACGAGCTCTGCAACCGCCCGCACATCATCGAGGTGGTGATTGACAAGCGCCCGAAGGGCGACTTCGCCACGGTCAAGCGGACGTATCCATCCGGCGCGACGGCTCCGGCCACGGCGCCTGCCGCACCGACCCTTGCCGCACCGACGCAGGCCGTTCCGGCACATTCCGCCCCGACGCAGGCACCAACCGGCAACCTGCCGCCCTGGGCGCGCAAGTAGGCAATCACGGGCAGCCTATGGGTTGCGCCCCAAAAAAACAAGACCCACGGGCGGGTGAAAGGCCCGCGCCAATCACAGGAGTTCCCATGATCACCCCGGAAGATGTCTATGCAGCCAAGGAGAAAGCGCACACCGAAGATGGCGGGTTCTACCGCTGGCTGGGCGCATCCCTTATCGGCCATCCGTGTTCTCGCTATGTCGCACTGAAGTTCCGGTGCGCCTTCCACGACCAGTTCAGCGGTCAGCTTCTGCGCATATTCGAAGTGGGGCATGATGCCGAAGACCGCATCATCCGCGACATGCACGCCACAGGCAAGGTCTACATCGGCGATCAGCAGAAGATGATCGACCTGCCGGGTGCCAAGGGCCACGCCGGCGTGACGCTCGACGGCATCGCGATGGTGGACAGCGAGCGCATGGTCTGGGAGTGCAAGACGGCCAACGACGACACCTTCAAGAAGTTCGAGAAGCAGGGCGTCAAGGCCGCGAAGCCGCAGTACTACGCGCAAGTACAGGTCGGCATGATGCTGACCAACCTCAAGAACGCGCTGCATACGACCGAGAACAAGAACACATCCGCGCTGCGCTTCGAGGTGATCCCCTACAATCATGAGGTCGCCGAGAACCTGGCATCGCTGGCGCGGCGGATAGTGGAGGGGTTCGAGGGGCAGCGGTGCAACGACCGTCCCGACTGGTACGAGTGCAAATGGTGCCCGGCAAACAAGATGTGCCACGGATCAGCGATCCCGCGCAAGCACTGCCTGACATGCTGCCACTCGACCGCCGTTGACGGCGGCAAGTGGGCGTGCCGCATCTTCGGCGACGCCGTCATCCCCGACGAGAACTTGCCCGTAGGATGCGATGATCACCTTTACCTGCCTTGGATGCTGAATTTTTACATGCGCGGCTATGGCGAATACTGGGTGGAGTACGAGCTTCCGGGCGGCGAACGGTTCTACAACCTGCCGGTCAGTAGCTTCCCCAAGATTACCGGAGTGGACAACCCCGTCCTGTTGACATCTGAAATGATGGAGCAGGCCGGCGACGTGACACGCATCACCGCGGAGGGCAAAGCGTGAACACCATAGTCTCGATTGCACTTGCCGCCGTACTGGCAACGGAATCCGGCGGATATAGACCGGAAAATGTACCGGTGCGCGACGGCGGGCGCGCTGTCGGCATGTATCAGATGTGGCCGTGCGCCGTCGCCGAGGCCAATAGGATCGCGGGACGAGAACTATGGATGCTGGACGACCGATGGAATCAGCAGTTGTCCAGGGCCATGTGCAAGGTCACGCTGGAATGGCACTACAAGCGTGGAGTGACAGACCCGGTTGAATTGGCGTGTCGCTGGCGCAATCCTCGGGGGAACGCCCCTGAATGGCACAAGGCGAAAATCAGAAAGGCGGTGCGGGATGTATAAAACGAGGACGCCATCTGGCTGTGGCAGCGTGAGGCCGACAAGCGAAGTGCGCAGAGACATGGAACCGCCGCATCCGCTTCCGAACCACATGCCGCCGCTGGAGTTCCAGAGGCGCGAAGGCGAAAGCAACGATAAGGCGGCAAGACGCCTGCTCGACATCTGGGAGGGTGCATACGGTGACTAAGCACACACGGCGGTCCGGGAGCAGGACGCCAGGGAATGGCGCGCAATGACAGGATGTCTATGCGGCGCTGACGATTGTGAACGTTGCCACCCAGGGGCAACGCGCTGGGTTGAATGCAACCGTTGCGGAGTACGGGTACAGATGTATGATACAAGTGAATGGGACATCGGGCACGGAGATGATTATGGAACCTGTGCAGCATGCCTGGCAGCTGGTGACGACGAAGCAAGGCCAGAAAGGAAAGAAAGAAATGGCGGATTCACTAGACGATCTTGATTTTCCGCATATCGCGGAACGGCTGTTTAGGTCTAGTGCGGTTGGGCGCCGCAGGCCAAAGCCACGGGCTCTTGGTGTTGTCAAGAGCTGGCGTTACATATTCCACATGGAGGATGGGCGGCAGTTGTGCGTAGGCAAGGAATATGTTGGCACAGAACCAGAAGCCATGTGGGAGGGCGAGAACAGGCTAGTTAAGCACGAGACGGGCGGCGGGGAAACACCCGTCAGCATCGAAGTGCAGTCTCAAGGTAAACCCAACAACCCGATATGCGTCAAGTCTGGCGCGGAAAGGGACGGGGACGGATGAATACATGCACATGGACTGAAGACGCGGACGGCAACTGGCACACCGGTTGCCAGGAGATTCACGTTTTCATTGTCGGCACGCCGCAAGAAAACGGGTATGTGTTCTGCCCGTACTGCGGCGGGAAAATCAAGGAGAGTCACCGGGCATTTGACCTGGGGCTGGCTAACAGAAGAAAGGATGAACAATGAGCGAGCTGACAAACATCGAAACGGTAGTTGGGTGCCCCTTCTGCGGGGAGACGCCCACGGCTAAGAAGTTCAGTTGGGGCGGACATGACAAGCATATGGTCGTATGCAGCGCCGCCGCGTGCCCTGTGGCACCGACCGTGATTGGTGCGACCCGCGCCGACGCGCTCCGGCGATGGAACACCAGGAATGCGAAAACACAAGGCGTTCTGGATGAGGTGTGGGTCGCCGTCGCCATGCTGCACTCGCTGGCGGATTCTTGCAAGTTGCTCGTGGCCGCAATCGAGCAGATTAACACCTCCTGCCAGACGCGTGAGCAACGCGCCGCGTTGGGTGTTGGGCGCGCGGCGCTGGCATCGTTGCAGCGGCTAGAGAGCGCTGGGCGCGATGACGACGGGAATGGCGACACGACGGCGGGGAGGGGCGCGCGATGAAGACAACCTGCCAATCCTGCGGCGCGACGGTCGCCATCAACGACCGCATGACCGCCACCGAGGCCGCGCGCGTGCTGGCCAGGCGAGCAGCAGCCGCACCTTCGCCCGCCCGGCAGGCCGCATCACGCGCTAACGGGCGCAAGGGCGGCCGACCTCGCAGGCGCCCGACAACCGGCGCGGAGGGCGCGCAATGACCACAACCCCAATCAACGACAGCGTGAGGGTTGACGAATGAGCGCAGCGAATGAGGAATACCCTCGACGCACTGGTTCGGCTTTCCCTCCTGTCCTAGACGCCTGCTGCGGCTCGCGGATGTTCTGGTTCGACCGCAAGGACAGCCGGGCCGTGTTCGTTGACAAACGCCAAGAGCGGCACACCCTGCCGGACGTGTCGAGCGCAGGCGGTGCGCGTGAACTGGTGATTGACCCTGACCATGTTGCGGACTTCACCGCGTTGCCGTTCCCGACCGACACGTTCGCGCTGGTTGTCTTCGACCCGCCGCACTTTGAGCGCAACGGGGCGCGGTCGTGGGTGGGTTTGAAGTACGGAACGCTGGCCGGCGACTGGCCGGAGATGCTGCGGGCCGGGTTTGCAGAGTGCTTCCGGGTCTTGCGCCCGGAAGGGACGCTTATTTTCAAGTGGTGCGCTGACGAGATTCCCGTGTCGCGCATCCTCGCCCTGACGCCGGAGCGGCCGCTGTTTGGGCACAAGAGCGGGAAGAACAGCAAGACGCACTGGATCGCGTTCTTGAAGCCGAACACGAGCCATGAGGCGCGGTAGTCCGTCGCCTCAAAGGCTTGGTTATCCGGTGATTATTGAAAGGACGCTATGAAAAGAATACCACTCAAAATGCAGTTGCTTGCGGCCGAACAAGAGTTGAAAGACTTTAGCTCGCTGTTCGATCTTCAGCACAAGCGTAGTGTCGAAGCAAACAAGCTTTGGCAGCATGATACCGGAGAAAAGTATTTTCCGGACCTCGGTGAGCTGCTGCGCTATCTCATGGCTCAACGCGAATTGATGTATCGTCTTTATTGGATGCTGCGCGAAGGTGGATACGCAAGCGACGAATACGCCGAGATTATGGAGAGCATCGAACGCAAGGATTTTTGCAGGCCGAACGCTACGGGTGAGCGGCCCGAAACCCGCTCGGAAAGGAAACGATGAAGCGGCTTTGGAAGTTCGAATTGACGCTGGAAGATAAGCAAACGCTTTACGTCGGCGCCGATGGCAACCCTGACAGCGCGAGCATGTTCGCGGCCGAGGAAGACGCAGCGAGACAAGAAGCGGTACGCCGGGTTCTCGAGTACGAGAAGTCGCACGGGGTGACGCCCGCCAGCGTGCGCTACGAGTCGTATGGCAAGGCCAACCCCAGCCGTCAGCCTCCCGCGCTAAGGCGCGGGTAGGGCTGCACGGCGTTGTTGGCAGTTTTAATTAACCAAGGAGAATACACGATGAACGAAGTAAAACTGAACGAATCAGGATATGCGTTTGTGTGGGTTGGCCGCGTTATGTGGCAACGCCGGTTGAAGGCGATTCGCTGGGCGCTACGAAACCTGTGGAACGCACTGCGCGGCTTTGAACTATCGTTGCAGTGGGACCCCGAGAAGATGGGCGTCACGCGCAATCGGCCTACTGCCAACACCGAGATGACCCACACGGGCCATCCCCTACCACCAACCAAATAACCCAAAACGCCCAATGGCCCGTGTTGGGTCTGGTGATTTGTTAGGAGCTTTTTTATGGGAATGTTCGACGAAATCAAATGCAGGTATCCGCTGCCGGTCGAAGGCGCGAACGCGCTGGACTACCAAACGAAGGACACGCCTGCCCAATACTGCGACCTCTACGAAATCCGCGAGGACGGCACCCTCTGGCACGAGGACTACGACACCGAGGATCACAGCGAGGCGGCAAAATGGAAGGCCGCGAACCCCGGCAAGGAACTGCCGGAAGAACTTAAGGGCTGGCGTAGCTTCTGCGGCTGCATGACTCGCGTGAATAAGCGCTGGGAACAGGTGGCCGACTTTATCGGAGAGCTTCGATTCTATACGACGCTCCCGCCGAAGCACTCGGGATGGATCGAATGGTCCGCATACTTCGAGGCCGGGAAACTCGTTCGGCTAAACCTCATTGAGCACCGGAACGCCGATGCTCCTAACGCCGGAGGTAAGCCGCATGAGCGAGCGTAGCGAGTCGAATGTCGGCTTGACCGACCTGTTAGCCCGCGTGGCTTGGCACATGCGGATGAAATACCGAGTAGAAATGCAGGACATTGAAATTACCGACACGCCCGGATATTGGCGCGACAGAGAACCAAAGATGCACCCTGGGCACCCACTGCACGGCTTCATCGGTTGTGACGGCCCGTTCCGCGCGACCTACTCATATTTCGATCCGCCACGCGAACACGGACGTTTTGCAAGCCCGACTCGCACATGGGCCGCGTTGCGGGCTAACACCAAAGCTCACTTTCCAAAGTGAGCGACAGCAAACGGAGGATAAAATGAAGCGACTGGTTCGGCGATTCAATCGAGACGACAAAGCCAGCATTGCCCACGCGCTGATGCACCTCGAAACCAATAAGATCGCGGATGACGAGTACCCCGGTCATAGCGGGTGGTACTGCGGCAACCGCGAGCAGTTCGTGAAACGGCACAAGAAAGCGGTCGCGCTGATGCGGTCGCTTCTTGCGCCCAACATGGAGAATGACATGAGCGACAACGACAAGGCGAAAATCAAGGAGGGCGCGAAATGACGCTAGAAAAGAGAATCGAATCTGCTTGCGAGTACCTGTCAGAAGGCTGGCGTATACGCATCGACATAGAACGCGATGCGGCAGATGTGACGGCAATCAGGCCGGACGGAACGGAAGTTCCCATGTGGGATGGAGAACGAGACATCGAAGAACAAGTGACAGACGCTATCTGTCTGGCACGCGACGAGACGAGCGCCAACAGGCTGTTTGAGCATGAGCACGGCGGGGAAGCACCCGTCAGCAAGGAAGGGTGAGGGATGAATGACAAGAGCTACAAGTTAAAGACGGTCATGGACTTCACGAAGATTCCGGAAGACCGCATCGACGCGTGCCTGGAGGAGTTCAAGGACTGCATCGGACACATGCGGCTGCTGCGCACCCTGGCGAGCGACGTGGCCAGAATGGCGGGCGCCAAGGATGTGGACCTGGGGAAATCGTACTTCACGTGGATCGACGACGGGAAGCGCGAGCGCACGCTGAATGTCCGTGTGACTGCAATGTCGGAAGGAGGCGGGAAATGAAAGACGTGCAAATCATGCGCCTCGAAGACGCAATCTACCAGGCGCGGCGGTTCATCACTGCGGCGGAATACGCGGCAAGGCAACTGCGCACGGGAAAAGAGAACGCGTCCCGCTCCTATGCGCACGCCGAAGCCAAGCGGCAATCGATGACGCTTACCCGCAAGCTCGCAATGGTGCGGCGGTCGGCGTATGCTGGAGGTGACAGGCCATGACACGAACCATAGACACAGACGGCCTCTGCGACCGCTGCGAATGCGACCGGAGCGCCGACCTGTGCTGGGACGCGGATCAGGCCGCCAGGGAATGGCGCGCAATAAGTAAGACTGAGCGCACAAGAGATGCAGGAATGACGACCGATAGCACACAAGAGCATGTCTCATGTTGGCGGTGCGGGTACACCGTGCCCCTGGAGGCCATCGCTATAAGTAGCTGGCGCAAAAACGACATCGGATGGGAATGCGACTGCTGCGTAGCGAAACACTCGGATCACTGGACTAAAGAAGTGGATGAGTACTACACCAGAGAGGCATCGGCATGACGCCTGACACAGCCTTTATCTTGGCGGCTTGGCTTGCTGCTTGTACCGCGTGGACACTATGGGTTGTTCGGCGCTACCGGCGCGACCGGGTTGAACGTACGGGTGCAGCGCGGCGTGAAAGGACTAGTTGAAATGAGTGAACAGGATGTTGCGGCGAGTGAATGGCGCGCAATGGGTGAGACCGGCGGAGAATGACCCGATCATGTTTGCC
>JAVEWL010000722.1:0-3242 GCA_034004565.1 FCB group bacterium
TTCCACTTTTGATCGGGGGGACTGGTTGACTGCAATGGCAAAGGCGAGCTGGGGGCTCCGCAGGAAGTCCAAGCCTTGCCAAAAGTGGAAACTGTCCCCGCTTTCCGAACTTGTGGGTTAAGACAAGAGTGCAACTTGGGAACGAGAAAGGGTGATGGGAGTCACTTTATTTGACCTTCCTGGATTCTACGGCAGGCGGTGGCGTGGCGGGGGGCGATTTCGATGAGGGGCGGGCGGGACTGGAGGCAGATTTCGGCGGCGTAGTTGCAGCGGGGGGCGAAGGCGCAGGCGTCTGGCAAGGCCGTGAGGTCGGGTGGCATGCCTGGGATGCTGCGCAGGGTCTGGCCTTTGTCGCTCGCGGCGGGGAGGGATTCCAGGAGCGCCTTGGTGTAGGGGTGCTTGGGGGCGCGGAAGAGGTCGCGCGTGGAAGCGGATTCGACGACGCGGCCGGCATACATGACGAGGACGCGGTCGCAGGTGCCGGCGACGATGCCCATGTCGTGGGTGATGAGCAGGACGGCGGTGCCGATGTCCTGTTGAAGCTTCTTAATAAGCGCGAGGATTTGGGCCTGGACGGTGACGTCGAGGGCGGTGGTCGGCTCGTCGGCGAGGAGCAGGGCCGGGCGCGTGATAAGGGCCATGGCGATCATGACGCGCTGGCGCATGCCGCCGGAGAACTGATGCGGGTAGGCGTCGAGCCGGGCCGCGGCCTCGGGGATACCTACGGCGTCGAGGGCCTCGACGGCGCGGTCGCGGGCCTTGGCGCGCGAGAGGCCGGCGTGGATGCGCAGGGGTTCCATGACCTGGGGCCCGATTTTCATGTAGGGGTTCAGTGCGGTCATGGGGTCCTGAAAGATCATCGATATGCGAGCGCCCCGGATGGCGCGGAGATCTTTGCGCGAACATTGCAGCAAATCGGCGCCGTCGAAATGCGCGGTGCCGCCTTCGATGCGGCCGGGCGGCATGGGAATGAGGCGCAGCAGCGAATAGGCCGTAACCGATTTGCCGGAACCGGATTCGCCGACGAGGCCGACGGTTTCGCCGGGCTCGATCGAGAAGGAGACGCCGTCCACGGCGCGCACGATGCCGGCGCGGGTGTGGAAGGATGTCCGCAGATTCTCGACGTTCAGCAGCGGCACGGCATCAATCCTTCGAGGCGCGGGGGTCGAGGGCGTCGCGCAGACCGTCGCCCAGGAAGTTCAGCGAGAACAGCGTCGCCGACAGGGCGATGCTGGGGAAGATAAGCAGCCAGGGATATTCTTCCATCGCTTCGACGCCTTCTTTAATCAGGACGCCCCAGGAGCTCATGGGCGGTTGCACGCCGAGGCCGAGAAAGCTGAGAAAGGCTTCGAGGAGCATCACCTGCGGCACGGTGAGGGTGGCGTAGACGATGATGGGGCCGAGGGCGTTGGGGATGAGGTGGCGCAGGAGGATGCGACGCCGGCTGAATCCCATCGCGACGGCGGCTTCGATGAATTCCTTTTCCTTGAGCGACATGATCTGGGCGCGGACGATTCGAGCCATGGTGAGCCATTCGACGGCGCCGATGGCGAGGAAGAGGAGGATGATGTTACGTCCGAAGAAGACCATGAGGATGATAACAAAGATGGTGAAGGGCAGCGCGTAGAGGATATCGACGGCGCGCATCATGACGGAGTCGGTGCGGCCGCCCGCGAAGCCGGCCGTGGCGCCGTAGAGCACGCCCACGAGGAGCGATACGGCGGTGGCGGAGAAGCCGACCATGAAAGAGATACGCCCGCCGTAGAGCAAGCGCGTGAGCAGGTCGCGGCCGAGGGGGTCGGTGCCAAGCCAGTGCAGGGCGCTCGGTGAGGAGGCTTGCAGGGCGAGGTCCTGGGTTTCGTAGGAGTAGGGCGAGAACCAGGGACCGATGATCGTGGCGACAAGGGTAAGTATCAAGAGGACCGCGCCGACGGCGGCGAGGCGGTTCTTGCGCAGGCGTCGTGCGGCGTCGCCCCAGAGGGAGGTTCCGCGTTCGGTGTCGGCGTGCGCGATGTCACTCATAGCGCAGCCTCGGGTCAAGCCATGCGAGCACGACGTCAACCAGCAGGTTCAAGACAAGGATTAGGGATGCGTAGAGGAGGACCGTACCGAGGATCATCGTATAGTCGCGGTTGAAGGCAGCCTGGACGAATTCGCGGCCGAGGCCGGGGATTTGAAAGATGGTCTCGACGACGAATGAGCCGGTCAGCAGGCCCGCGGCGGCGGGTCCAAGGAAGGCCACGACGGGCTGCAGGCCGCCCCGAAGGGCGTGCTTCAGGACGACCGAGGCTTCGTTGAGTCCTTTGGCGCGTGCGGTGCGAATGAAGTCCTGCGATAGCACTTCGAGCATGCCGCCGCGGCTCAGGCGCGCGATATAGGCAGCGTAGACGGTGCCCAGCGTAAGCGAGGGCAGAACCTTGGTGGCGGGCTCGTTCCATTCGGCCACGGGGAGCCATTCGAGCCACAGTCCAAAGACGAGAACGAGGAGCGGGCCCAGCACGAAGGTCGGCAGACAGATGCCGGCCATGGCCATGGACATGGGGACGTAGTCGGTCCAGGAATTGGGGCGTAGCGACGCGATCACGCCGGCGGTGAGGCCGATGGCGAGCGCGACGACAAGCGCGTAGGCGCCGAGTTCGAGCGACACGGGCAGGCGCATGAGGATCCATTCGCGCACGGTGTAGCTGGGCTTCTTGAAGGAGGGGCCGAGGTCGCCCTGGAGGACGCCGGCGACGTAATCGACGTATTGGCGCCAGAGGGGCGCGTCGAGGTTGTAGTGGGCCTCGAGCTGGCGCATGACTTCGGGCGAGACGGCGCGCTCGGAATCAAAAGGCCCGCCGGGCGCCAGACGAACGAGAAAGAACGTCAGCGTCACGATGACAAGGAGTACGGGCACGAACTCCGCTATGCGTTTCAGAACGAATTTCAGCATCGGGGCAGATAGTACCTTATTGGGCGGGGTCGATGGGAGTGTTTGGCGGCGGGCTGGAGCTCCCCCGGGCTCAGGTTGAAAGCAGGAACTGGAAAGCAGGGACAGTTTCGAATGGCGCTAACGTAAGACGTAAGAGATCGCAAGACCCATTCAGGAGTGACCTTGTGCCCATTCTTCTCGTACTCGTACTGGCCAGATGACAGCATTCGTAGGTCACTTTAAATGATCGTCCATGACATAGATGACAGCATTCGTAGGTCAGTGCCGAGCATCCAGCCGGGCTCATTCGTGGAACGGCCGCTTGCGCCGC
>JAVEWL010000057.1:0-15095 GCA_034004565.1 FCB group bacterium
GGGTGGCCCTTGTTTCATTATAATACATACAAGGCCTCGGCAGGAGTCGGGCAGAATGGCAGTGGATCGCATAACCATCCTTTCCGGACCGGAACAGGGTACGAGTATCGAAATTGTCGAGTCCCTGAGCATCGGGCGCAGTCCAGAGAACGGCTTGCAGCTCAACGATCTACAGGTGTCGCGCCACCATGCCGTCATTCAGCGCAGCTCCCAGGGCACGGTCATCCGGGATCTCAGCAGCGGCAACGGAACGTATATCGGAGACCGTCGCATCATTGAATACCGCCTTTCGGATGGGGACATCATCCATATTGGACCGATGCAGTTGCGTTTCACGAGCGCCGATCCCCCACAGCCCGTCCAGGTGGATACCGCCAGCGGAGTGCTGATTGCCCCCCAGGATGAAAGTACCCTGGAAGCGTCGGCGGTGGACAATGTCTACCAGACTTTCTTCCATGCGCCGCGTGCGGAGGCCTCGGCCGAGCAACTTCAGGCGGCGCAGGAACGCCTCGCGGCGGTCTACGAGGCCAACCAGATCATTTCGAGCGAGCGCGACCTCGGCCGTTTGTTTGAACGCGTCATGGACCAGATTTTCGCTTTGGTGCCCGCCCACAACGGCGTAATTCTCATTAAGGACAAGAAGACCGGGGAGCCGGTCACCGAATACACCAAGTTCGGCCCCGGCCAATCCCAGGTGACCATCAGCTCGTCGATTGTGCAGCGCGCTTTCGTGAACGGCGAGGCCGTCCTGACCTCAAACGCGGCGGACGACTCGCGCTTCGGAGCGCATCTCAGCATCATTTCGTGCAACATCGCCTCGGCCATGTGCGCGCCCTTGACTTACCAGAACGAGCGTCTGGGCGTGCTCTACGTGGACACCCGCGGCACGACCAACGCCTTCGACAAGAGCGATCTCGAGCTCCTCGTGGCCCTGTCGGGACCGGCGGCCATTGCCATTCGCAACGCCCAGTTCGTATCCGAACTCGAGCACGCCTATCACGATACCCTGCTGGTGCTCGCAAGCGCCATCGAGATGCGCGACCACTACACGGTCGGCCACACCTGGCGGGTCACCAACTTTGCCGTGGCGATGGGCCGCATGCTGGGCTGGTCCGAGGAGGAGCTTAAGCGTTGCGAGATGGGCGGCGTGCTGCACGACGTGGGCAAGATCGCGGTGGAAGACGCCATCCTGCGCAAGCCCGAACGCCTCACGCAGGAGGAATTCGAGAAGATGCGGATTCACCCCGAGCGGGGCGCGCGCATGATGCAGGACTGCAAGGCGCTGGTGCCGCTGATCCCGTACGTGCTCTATCACCACGAACGCTACGATGGAAAAGGCTACCCGTACGGGTTGAAGGGCGAAGAGATTCCCATCGAAGGGCGACTGTTGGCCGTGGCCGATACGTTTGACGCCATGACGAGCAACCGCCCGTACCGCAAGGGGCTTCCGGCCGAGGTGGCCATCGCCGAGCTCGAAAAGGGCAAAGGCACGCAGTTCGACGCCGCGTGCGTGGATGCGCTGGTGCAGTGCTATCGCCAGGGCATGCTCGATACAATCCTGCAAGAGTTCAGCAAGGGCGAACGAAGCATCGCGTGTCCGTTCTGCAGCACCTACGTCAAGATTCCCGACGATGTCGATGTCGGCGGCCGCTTCGAGTGCGGCGTGTGCCACCGGATCATTCTCCTGCGGCGCAGCAACGACGTGTACCACGGCGATGTGGTGGCGGCCATGGAGTACGCCGCGCCAACGCCCGTGATCAATCGCACCCCAGGGCAATAGGGATCGCCTGCCGAACATATGGGCATGCAGGCGAAGATGGACGCGGTCCGAGGTTCCCGGACCGCGCGTGGAAAAAACGATACGATGCCGAATGGCACACCCGAGAAGAAGTTCAAAGTGCTCGTCGCAAGCGGCGATGTGGCCTACGCGCACGCCCTCGCGCATCATATGGAGGTCGACGGCTATCGCCTGCACGAATGCCACAGCGAAGCCGAGTTGCTGCGCCGTTTTCAGCGGGACACTTACGACGTCCTGGTGCTCGATTTGGATCTCTCTGAAAAATCGGATGTCGACCCCGTGTCGTTTGTCCGGCGCCAGAATCCCGAAACACAGATCGTCGTCATCTGCGAAATCACCAAGGTCGAGCGGGCCATCGAGGCGGTGCGCCAGGGAGCCTTCTTCTTTTTGCCGCGCACCTGCCAGGAATCGGACGTGGCGCTGGTGGTACGCAAGGCCGTCCGCAGCATCGAGGTCTCCTCGGCGGTTACCGAATTCGAGCAGAGCCTCTTCGAGGAACTCCTCGGCAACTCCCCCCAGATGCGCCGCGTGGTCGAGCTTATCAGCAAAGTCTCTCCGACCGACAGCACCGTGCTGCTCCTCGGCGAGAGCGGAACGGGTAAGGACATTCTCGCGCAGACGGTCCATCGCCTGAGCCACCGCCGAGACCTCGCCTTTATCGCGGTCAACTGCGCGGCCCTGCCCGAGACCCTGCTCGAGAGCGAGTTGTTCGGACACGTGCGCGGCGCCTTCACGGGGGCCGAGTCCGACAAGCGCGGCCTGTTCGAAGAAGCCGACGGCGGGACAATCTTCCTGGACGAAATCGGCGATATGGCCCTGGTCACCCAGGCCAAGCTGTTGCGCGTCTTGCAGAACGGCGAGATTCGGCCCGTGGGTTCGTCCGTCTCGCGCAAAGTGGACGTGCGCGTCGTCGCGGCGACCAACCAGGACCTTGTGGAATCGGTGAAACAGCGTACGTTTCGCGAAGACCTCTATTTTCGTTTGAACGTCATCCAGATCCGCATTCCGCCGCTGCGCGAGCGCATGGACGCGCTGCCCAGGCTCGTATCATTCTTCCTCGCGCGTTACAACGCGAAGTACGGCAAGCAGGTGCAGGGGCCGGACGAGCAGGCGCAAGTGCTCCTGCGCAACTACAACTACCCCGGCAATGTCCGCGAGCTCGAGAGCATCATCGCTCATGCCGTCATTCTCTGCGACGGCAATACGGTTCACGCCCGCGACCTTCCCGACCATGTCCAGCACGGTCTCGGGCCAAGGCTTGCGCTCACGCACGATTCCCTCGGGACCGACGGCGATTTGCCTACCCTGGTCGAGATGGAGGAGCGGCTCATCCGCAGCGCGCTCGAACGCTACGAGGGCAACCAGACGGAAGTCGCCAAGCACCTCGGCATCTCGCGCTCCACCCTCTGGCGCAAGATGAAGGAATACAACATCAACGCGGGATAAGAGCAGGGTTCCGGGGTCCGGGTCTGGATGAGATGTTGCGCAGAGGCCTGCGTATAAGCTCACGGCCAGACCCGGAACCCGGACCCCGGAACCCTGCGTTTACTCCTAGATGACGCTCGTCGCACCTGTTACAATGCGCCGGATTGTCGGTGGGTTAAACACCAAGCATAGGGATGGCCGGTTCTTGCTCGAAGCCCTTCAACACGAATTCATGCAGCGCGCCCTGCTGGCCGGTCTGCTCGCGAGCATCGCGTGTGGCGTCATCGGCACCTACGTGGTGGTCAAACGCATCGTCTTTATCAGCGGCGGCATTTCGCACGCGTCGCTGGGCGGCGTGGGGCTGGCCGTATTCCTGGGCATTCCGCCGCTGCTGGGAGCGGTGGTGTTCAGCCTGTTGTCCGCGGTGATCATCGGACTGGCTTCGGACCAACGCCGGCAGGAGGAGGATACGCTCATCGGCACCATCTGGTCCGTAGGCATGGCGGTGGGCATCATCTTCCTCAGCGCAAGCCGGGGCTACACCGTGGATCCCGCCACGTACCTCTTCGGTAACATCAACTGGGTATCCAGCGGCGATGTGTACACAATTCTTCTGTTGGATGCACTTATCCTTGCCACGGTCTGGATGCTCTACAAAGAGTTTCTGGCCATCACCCTGGACGAAGAGTTCGCCCAGTTGCGCGGGTTGCCTGTACAACTCCTGTATCTGATTCTGCTGTGCCTGGTGGCCCTCACCGTGGTGGTCATGATTCAGGTCGTGGGCATCATTCTGGTCATCGCCTTGCTGACCATTCCCCCCGCCATTGGACGCTGGTTCACTTCCCGGCTTCATATCATGATGCTGCTTTCGTGCCTCCTGGGCGCCGCCTTTATCGTAGTCGGAATCTTCGTCTCTTTTCAGACAGATTGGCCGTCCGGGGCCAGTATCGTCCTCACCTCCGCCACCGCCTACGCCGTCGTGGGAGGGTTCCGCCACCTGCGCCTCAAGATACAAGGCTGAATAACAGTTCAGTTCTCTCTTGGCTGGACCGGTTTGCGCTTGACTTCGCCGAAAAGCATGCGGATTCTATCCCGCACCGGCGTAAATGTCCTCCATGCCGCCACTTATGGGCCACCGTTCAACTGGCAAGCCCGGTATTCCCTTGCGGCAAATTACGGAATTCTACCTTTTCAACAAATTACTTGCATCTTATCGGATTTCTGTTATAATACGTCTGCACACTGCGGTTGACAAGTCATCATGCTATCGAACCTGAATGCCTTTTTGTCGTCACGTTGATAGTGTTGGTGATCGGATGATTTGTTACCTGATATCGGCTGGACTGATAGCCAAGCGGCTCGCATTGTGCATGCAGTGCCCGGATCTAAGGGTTCGGCTGGGCGCGTGAGTGCAGGCAGCGAGTTCCGGGCGGATCTAAGGAGGTGATTGCGGCGCCCCCGAAGGCTTTCGACGGACGAATCGCGTCCCAAAGCGAGGCAGGGCGTCATTGAACAAAACCCGTCCTCTTGTTTCAAGAAGTCACCAGCATTCCATTATCCCATGATTCATACCCTACACTTAAAGGGAGAAAGTTCAATGCGCAAGAGAGGCTTTACACTGATTGAGCTGCTGGTTGTTATCGCCATCATTGGCATCCTGGCAGCCATTCTTCTTCCGGCGCTGTCGCGTGCCCGCGAAGCCGCCAACCGTGCCACCTGCCAGAACAACCTGAAGCAGATGGGCGTCGTGTTCAAGATGTTCGCCGGCGAAAACAAGGGCATTTTCCCCTCCATGTACCCGGACTATCGCAACGGCTACGACGACGACTATTGGACGAACGTGAACTGGATCGACGTGTATCCGGAATACCTGACGGACTACAACGTTCTCCACTGTCCGTCCACCCCGCCCGACGAAGACATGTCCTACCCGGATTTCGCGGAACTGCGCGGTGTGAACACGCTGTGGAGAAACTCAAACCACCCGAAGCTCAAGGCGATTGCCCAGACCCTGTACGATGCGCTGGGTGCCGAGAGTCCCTCCAACGCGCAGAACACGGTTGTCGACGGTTCGCCGGACCTCAAGCCGGAATCCTGCCACGAACCGCAGTGGTCACGTTACTGCGCCCCCAGCTTCTTCTATGACACCTATGCGTATACCGGCCTGGTTGCCGGCCCGGAAATCATCTCGTCCGTTGACAACGCGACTGCCGCCGCCGACGCCCAGCTCGTGGCCGATGCCATCTGGGCGCACCCGCACTCCGAGATGTACGGCGACATCGAAGTCAATACTTCGACCGCGCCGGATCCCGATTACCCCCATATCCTTTTGCACATGAGGGAAGGCGTCGAACGCTTCCTGATCACCGATATCAACAACACGGCTTCCAGCGCCCGCGCTCAGTCGAGGATCCTGTGCCAGCGCGACGAAGCGTTCATCGACTCCTATGACCCGGTCACCAATGCGGCGACCGAAGTCTACGAATTCAACCATATCCCCGGCGGCTGCAATGTGCTCTACATGGACGGCCACGTCGAGTTCATCAAGTACCCGGGCCAGCTCGGCACCGATACCTGGTTCCTGACGCCGCCGGTGATGGTCACCTCGACCTTCTAAGCGAATCACGCAGTATATTTCCTGAAGACCCCGGGGCCGTTGGCCCCGGGGTCCTTTGTATTCATCGTGACTCAGTATGGTTATCGGAGGGCGTTGTCTTTGTCCAGCCGGAAGTGCGCTACGCCGGTTTGCGGATTGAGCGGCGGGGGTGCGGCAGACCTTCCTGAACGCGCCGTTGGAGCCATTCATGAAGCCGGCCAATTCAAGCCGGTATGCATTCTCAAACAGACAACCGACGGCCGGCACCCGAGTGCCGGCCGTCGGGAAAGGGAATGAATCGGGTCGAATTTTACGGGGTCGCTTCTCCGGTCGCGTCTTCGCGTTCCCGCCGCTGTTCAAGCCTCATTTCCGCGCCCTTGGTGTTAATCTTGGCGCCGGCGGCGGCCTTCTGCTCGAGATCTTCCACCGAGACTTCCTGTCGCTCCGGAGTGCCGCCGCAACCGAGGGCGCTCAACGCTATCAGGCCTGCCACCATCCAACTGAACTGTTTCATCCGCATCTCTTTGTCTCCACGTTTGGCTTTGAGTACCTGCCCGGTACGCGCGCATTCTGGAAAAGTCGGATAAAGCAGATTGAAAACGCGCCGCGTGTCGGGCAACTGAGCTGAAAAGACCCCTTCGAATTCACCATAGTAGTTATAACTCCTCATCAGGGCCAAAAGCAATGGATCCGCAAGACAAACAACCGGTAGGAGGCGTCTTCGGGAACCGGTTTTTGCCCTCGGGACGGATCCGGGGGCAACCCCTGAACCGCGCCCGGCATGCGAGCCGGAGCCGGCGTGTTAACTCAACGCGGCAGAAGGGAAGGCCCGCCGTGCGCCTATCGTATTTTCTTATCGAAGCGTTAGACATGTTGGATCGTTCTCAGTAAAATCGTCGGATCGCGAGTGCTCCGTTGTCGGCTCAAAATGGGACGAGTCTACCTTCTATGGAGGAGAAGGAAGACAGCGGAATGCGTTTCCGAGCGGGGGGTTATGCCGGTTTGGACGCGTGAGCGGCGATACAATAGGAGAAGCGATTTCGTCTCCAGGGGACGGTCGAGAGGCCGGGAGAGAAAAAGCGGCTAAAGGATTCATTTTAGGTGCTTAGAAAGGTATTGGTGGCGTCGATGAACAGATTTTCTCCCGAAAGCCTGTACGACCCCTCCTACGAGCACGATGCTTGTGGCGTGGGATTTGTCGTGACGCTCCAGGGCCCCCCCACGCACACGATCGTGCGGCAGGGCATCCAGGTCCTGGAGAACCTCGTGCATCGCGGGGCTTGCGGCTGCGACCCGGAAACGGGCGACGGCGCAGGCATCCTCCTGCAAGTGCCTCATCGGTTTTTTGCCGAAGAGGCGGAGCGATTGAAATTTGCCCTGCCCGAAGCGGGCGCGTACGGTGTTGGCATGGCTTTCCTGCCGACGGACGCGGCGGATCGGGAAACCTGCATTCAGATAATTGAGAAGTCCATCGCTGACGAAGGCCAGAGCGTACTCGGCTGGCGCGAGGTGCCGCGCGATTCGTCGGCCATCGGCTACATTGCCCGGCAGGGCGAGCCGGTCATGCGCCAGGTTTTCGTGGGGCGCGCCGAGGGCCTCGACGGCATCACCTTCGAGCGCAAGCTCTACGTCATCCGCAAGGTAATCGAGAACGCGGTCGCCCAATCGGACGTCAAGAACAAAGAGCAGTTGTACTTCCCCAGCTTCTCGGCGCGCACCATCGTCTACAAGGGCCTGATGCTGGCCCAGCAGATGAGCCGGTACTACCCGGACCTTTCGGAGGAAAGCTTCGAAAGCCGCCTGGCGCTGGTCCACCAGCGTTACAGCACCAATACCTTCCCGACGTGGCCGCTGGCGCATCCCTTCCGGATGCTCGCCCACAACGGTGAAATCAATACCTTGCGCGGCAACATCAACATGATGCACTCGCGCGAGATGCACTTTGAAAGCCCGCACTTCGGCGACGACATCAAGAAGCTGCCGCCGATCCTCCAGGCCGGCTTCAGCGACTCGGCCATGCTCGACAACGCGCTCGAGCTGCTCGTGCAGGGCGGCCGCTCGCTGGCCCATTCGGCGATGATGCTCGTTCCCGAACCCTGGAGCGGGCACGAGACGATGAACGATCAGAAGAAGGCGTTCTACGAATTCCACTCGTGCATGATGGAGCCCTGGGACGGTCCCGCGTCGGTGGCGTTCACGGACGGTATCCGCATCGGCGCCGTGCTCGATCGCAACGGCCTGCGTCCTTCGCGCTACATCGTCACCGACGACGGCTTCGTCGTGATGGCGTCCGAAGTGGGCGTCCTCGATATTCCGCAGGACAAGATCGTCAAGAAGGGCCGCCTCGAACCGGGCCGCATGTTCCTCATCAACACCGAGGAAGGGCGCATCGTCGACGACGAGGAAATCAAGACCCGCATCTCGACCGCCAAGCCCTACCGCGCGTGGCTGGCGATGCACGAAGTTCGCCTGCCCGAGACGTTCCCGGGCGCGGTGCCCGGCGTGGAAGAGACGCCGCTGCTCGAGCGCCAGCAGGTGTTCGGCTACACCCAGGAAGACCTCGAGGTCATCCTGTCGCCGATGGCCGCCAACGGCAAGGAACCCATTGGCTCGATGGGCAACGACGCGCCGCTGGCGGTGCTGTCGGAGCGCCCGCAACTGTTATACAACTACTTCAAGCAGCTCTTCGCGCAGGTGACCAACCCGCCGATCGACTCGATCCGCGAAGAGTTGGTCATGTCGCTCGAGACGCATATCGGCCGCGAGCGCAACCTGCTCAGCGAAACCGCGAAGCACTGCCAGCAATTGCACCTGAGCACGCCGATCCTGACGAACGAACAGCTCGAATACATCCGCTTTCTTGACAAGCCTGGCATCAAGGCCGCGACCATCTCGACGCTGTTCCTGGCGGCCGAGGGCGCCAAGGGCCTCGAGGCCGCGCTCGACCGCATCTGCAAGGAAGCGTCGGCCGCGATTGATGGCGGCGCCACGATCCTCATCCTTTCCGACCGTGGCACCTCCAAGACGATGGCGCCGATCCCGAGCCTGCTCGCCACGGGCGCGGTGCACCAGCACCTCGTTCGCGAAGCGACGCGCGCGGAATGCGGCCTTGTCGTCGAATCGGGCGAGCCGCGCGAGATCATGCACTTCTGCCTGCTGACGGGCTTCGGCGCGGGCGCGGTCAATCCGTACCTCGCCTACGAGACCATCAAGGATCTGGTCCGCCGCGAGATCATCGTGGAGGAAAAGAAGGGCCAGGCGATCGAGAACTACATCCACGCCATCGAAAAGGGCCTGTTGAAGGTGATGGCGAAGATCGGCATCTCGACCCAGCACAGCTACCGTGGCGCGCAGATCTTCGAAGCGGTCGGCGTCAGCTCGGCACTGATCGAGCGCTGCTTCACCGGCACGGCCTCGCGCCTCGAGGGCATCGGCGTGGACGAGGTGGCCATCGAAACCCTCATGCGCCATGCCATCGCCTTCCCGGACCAGCATGCGCGCCATCCCGACCTCGATCCGGGCGGTCAGTACCGCTGGCGCAAGCGCGGCGAGTACCACATGTACAACCCCGACAGCATCTCGAAGCTGCAGCACGCGGTGCGCGGAAACAGCCAGGAGCGCTACAGGGAATTCGCGGCGCTCATGAACGACCGCAGCCGCAACGCGGCACAGCTTCGCGGCTTGTTGAAGTTCAAGAAAGGTACGCCGATCTCGATCGACGAGGTCGAGTCCGCGCAGGAAATCGTGAAGCGCTTCTGCACCGGCGCCATGAGCTTCGGCTCGCTGAGTGCCGAGGCCCACGAGAACCTCGCCGTCGCCATGAACCGTATCGGCGGCCGCAGCAACACCGGTGAAGGCGGCGAAGATCCCGCGCGCTTCATCCCGGAAGAGAACGGCGACTCGAAGCGCAGCGCCATCAAGCAGGTGGCGTCGGGCCGCTTTGGCGTGACCAACGAATATCTTGTCAACGCGGACGAGCTTCAGATCAAGATGGCCCAGGGCGCGAAGCCGGGCGAAGGCGGCCAACTTCCCGGACACAAGGTGGCCGGCAAGATCGCCGAGGTCCGCTATTCGACGCCGGGTGTGGAGCTCATCTCCCCGCCGCCGCACCACGACATCTATTCAATCGAAGACCTGGCGCAGCTCATCCACGACCTCAAGAACTCGAACGTGCACGCGAAGATCAGCGTGAAGCTCGTGTCGGAAGTGGGCGTGGGCACGGTTGCGGCGGGCGTCGCCAAGGGCAAGGCCGATCTCGTGCTCGTCAGCGCCGACAGCGGCGGCACGGGCGCTTCGCCCTTGACCTCGATCAAGCACGCGGGCCTGCCCTGGGAACTCGGCCTCGCCGAGAGCCACCAGGTGCTCGTCGCGAACAACCTGCGCAGCCGCATCACGGTCCAGGTTGACGGCCATCTCAAGACCGGCCGCGACGTGGCGGTCGGCGCGCTGCTGGGCGCGGAAGAGTTCGGTTTCTCGACTGCCCCGCTCATCGCCAGCGGCTGCATCATGATGCGCAAGTGCCACCTGAACACCTGCCCGGTCGGCATCACGACCCAGGACCCGGTGCTGCGCAAGAAGTTCGCGGGCAAGCCCGAGCACGTCATCAACTACTTCTTCTTCGTCGCCGAAGAGTTGCGCGAGATCATGGCGGAACTCGGTTTCCGCACGGTGAACGAAATGGTCGGCCGCAGCGACATGCTCGAATTCGACCCGCTGCCCGAGCACTGGAAGGCGAAGAACCTCGACTTCTCGAAGATTCTCTACCACGCCGAGCCGTGGGAGGGCGAGACGCTCTACAAGTCGCAGGAACAGGACCACGGCATCGACGGCGCGCTTGACCACCAGCTCATGGAGCTGGCCAAACCGACGCTCGAGGGCAAGGAGCCGGTCCGGTTCTCGATCGACATCAAGAACACGCAGCGTACCGTCGGCACGATGCTCAGCAGCGAGCTGACCCGCCGCTTCAAGCTCGGCCGCGCCACGGGCGAGTACCTGGCCGAAGACACGATCTGGATCGACTGCAAGGGTTCCGCCGGGCAGAGCTTCGGCGCCTTCAGCATCCAGGGCATCACGTTCGACGTCGAAGGCGAAGCCAACGACTACATCGGCAAGGGCCTCTCGGGCGGCAAGATCATCGTGCGCCCGCCCAAGGACGTGAAATTCGCGCCCGAGCGGAACATCGTGGTCGGCAACGTGGCGCTCTACGGCGCGACGTCCGGCAAGGCGTTCTTCCGCGGCATGGGCGGCGAACGTTTCTGCGTGCGCAACAGCGGCGCGTGGGCGGTCGTCGAAGGCGTGGGCGACCACGGCTGCGAATACATGACCGGCGGCCGCGCGGCAATCCTCGGCAAGACCGGCCGCAACTTCGCGGCGGGCATGAGCGGCGGCGTCGCCTTCGTCTACGACGAGGACGGCACGTTCAACATCCGCTGCAACAACGGCAACGCCGACATCAAGCCGCTCCACGAGAAGAGCATCCCCGAGTTGCGGCAAATGCTTGAAGAACACTATCGCTACACGGGCAGCACCGTCGCCAGGCGCATCCTCGACAACTGGGAGAGCGAACTGAAGAAGTTCGTGCGCGTGATGCCGCGCGACTATGCCCGTGTCCTCAAGGAACAGGAACTGGAATCGACGAAGTCCGAGCAGGAGGTGCAGCATGCGGCCAAATAAGGAAAAGGGCTTCATGGTCTTCAAGCGGGAAGTCCCGCCTTACCGGCCGATTGAAGAACGCGTCAAGCATTGGGACGAGTTCACCCTCGAGCCGCCGGTCGAGAAGACGCGAGAGCAGGGGTACCGCTGCATGAACTGCGGCGTGCCGTTCTGCATGAGCGGGTGCCCGTTGGGGAACGTTATCCCCGATTTCAACGACAACGTGAAGGACGATTACTGGCAGAAGGCGCTCGATACGCTGCTGTCCACGAACAATTTCCCCGAGTTCACGGGCCGCGTGTGCCCGGCGCCCTGCGAAGCGTCGTGCTGCCTCGGCGTTATCGAACCGCCCGTGACCATTAAGCTCATCGAGCGCGAGATCGCGGACCGCGGCTGGAAGGAAGGCTGGATCAAGCCCGAGCCCGCCGCGAAGCCCACTGGCAAGCGCGTCGCCGTCGTCGGTTCGGGGCCCGCGGGCCTCGCCGCCGCGCAGCAGCTCTGCCGCGCCGGCCATGCCGTCACGCTGTTCGAGCGCGACGAAGAACCCGGCGGCCTGCTGATGTTCGGGATCCCCGACTTCAAGCTGAACAAGTTGCTGGTGCGTCGCCGCGTCGAGCAGATGAAGGCCGAAGGCGTCGAGTTCCGTTGCGGCGCGGCCGTCGGCAAGGACATCAACGCCGACGAACTCGCCAAAGAATACGATGCCGTCCTGTTGACCATCGGCTCGACGAAGGGCCGCGACCTCGATATCCCCGGCCGCGACCTCGACGGCATCCACTTCGCGATGCAGTTTCTCGGCCAGCAGAACCGGCGCGTGGCGGGCACGGCCATCGACGGCAACGAGATCCTCGCCACGGGCAAGAACGTTGTCATCCTCGGCGGCGGCGACACGGGTTCCGACTGCCATGGCACGTCGATCCGTCAAGGCGCGAAGAACGTCTACTCGCTCGAACTGCTGCCGAAGCCCCCCGTGAGCCGCGAAGACGGCGGCCAGCCCTGGCCGCTGTGGCCCATGACCCTGACCACCTCCTCGAGCCACGAAGAGGGCGGACAGCGCGACTGGAGCATCATGACGAAGTCCTTCAGCGGCGAGAACGGCAAGGTCACGAAGCTCAACGCCGTGCGCCTCGAATGGAGCGAGCCGGACGCCAACGGCCGCCGCACCATGCAGGAAATGCCCGGCAGCGAGTTCAGCATCGACTGTGACCTGGTCCTGCTGGCACTCGGCTTCGTGCATCCCGAGCACGACATCCCGACGCAGCTCGGCCTCGAGCTCGACCCGCGCGGCAACATCAAGGCCGACGCGCAGTACCGCACGAGCCGCCCGAGCGTCTACGCCGCCGGCGACGCCCGCCGCGGCCAGTCGCTGGTCGTGTGGGCCATCCACGAAGGCCGCGAAGCCGCGCGTTGCGTCGACGTCGACCTCATGGGCTACTCCGATCTCCCCAGCGCCACCTCCTTCGGCTACGACACCGCCAAGGTGGAAGGCGTCACCGCCTAAGACAGACACACCGCCCCGGGACGGCTTTCAAGACCGTCCCGGGGCTTTTCCTTTCGAACGGCTTTTCCCAGCCATGCCACCCTCGCGAGCAAGTTGGTTCAACCGGCGTTTCCAGGAACGGCCGTCCCTTTCGTGCTCGCAATCGGCAGTTCGGTAACACTTCAGCCGACTGCCGGGTGGCTTCCTCCCTCTCCCCCTGGGAGAGGGTCGGGGTGAGGGCTAACACCAAAGCCAACGTATCTCCCTCACCCCACCCACAAGCCACGTTCCTTCGTCACGCGGCTTGTGTGTGCCACCCGGAAAGAAGCCACCCGGCAGTTGGCCAAAGTGCTACCGAACCGCCAATTACGATATCGAGTACGCGTACGAAATAACCGGGCCAGTCCCTCTTCTTCATCCTTTGCTGAATTCCAAGACGCTGAGGACGGCCTGCGGATTCCAACCAGGACTACGCTATGGCTATATCGTATACATACAGTTAAATATTCCTATTGACATCTGCACATCTTTTCAGTAGGATAATAGTCAAGCGATTCCGCCGGGCCCGGTTTCGATGCAGCCACCGGGTCCATCGGCGGTAAAGCGTCCCGCAGCGTCGCGCCACAATGAAGTTCCGCCACAAGTTGTCTTGGGGATGTTTGAACTTTGGAGGTGGGTGCCATGCCGTCTTATCCGCGTCTTTCTAACGTGTCTGCCAATGGAATGTTCCCGTGCTGTGCGCGCACGCTCCTCGTGCTGGCGGTCTGCTGCACCGTTGCATCCTCCGCCTTTGCCCAGACCCCGCTCAGCGAACCGCGATCGGCCGCGTTGAGCGAGATCCGCCGCGGCGACCCGACTGCCGCCGCGCTGATTCTGCTCGACGCGCTCCGGAAATGGCCGGACGACGTGTCGGCCATCGACGAGGCCGTCCCGTCCATCTATCTGTTTCTCTTCACGATGGAATACCTCGTCGACGAACCGGCCCGGCGCGATTTCTGTACCCACGTCATGCAGGAGGACAAGAATCCAGTCGACGACATGTTGCTGACGGGCCTCTACCTCAACCTCGACTCCGGCTTGGACCAGGAGGAGTTCAACGCGGTCGGCCGGAAGCTCCAGGCGCTCAGCGTGGACCCCAAGCCGATGGTCCGCGCCATTGCCATGATGGTGCTGGCCGCGCCCTATTATTACCGCGACAGCATTATCGCCCTGAACAACCGGCAAGCTCTGGTAAAGCACTTTCCCCAACTCGAGATCACGAAAGCCGCGCTGCGCGCTCCCTTGTACGCGGCGCGCAAGAAGATCATCGACGAGCCGGACGCCGTGATCCGGTCCGTCGAGGATGACGGGCTTGCCGAAGCCCGACGCAACGACCCCGTGATCCAGGGCATGCGCACGGCCGTCGCCGACCTCAAGCGGACTTCGCAATCCGAGGGCGCCGCTCGCGTATTCGCCGAGGCGACCCGTAGCGCGGCCAGTGTCGAGGACCGCTACGCCAACCTCTATATGCTCGAGCCCTTCGCGGCGGGCGGAAAGTCGGCCGAATGCAAGGCGGCCGTGCTCGATCTGGCCATGCGCCCCGCCGAAACGGCCGACAGCACCTATGCGCGCATCCAGATGCTGCGCATGGCGGCAATCGCCCAGGACGCGGCCGAGCTCCGGCGCTGGGCGGATGCCCTCCTCGCCCAGGACGACCTCGGCAACGGATACAGCCGCAACCTCTTCGAAGACCTCGTCAAGGACGTGTCCGCCGCCGCCGAGGCCCTGGCCAAGGCCGGCGACCCCCAAGGCGCCGCCGCGCGGCTCGATGTCCTGGCCGCGCGCTTCCCGAACAGTCCCGTCGCCTCGACCGCCAAGGCCCGCGCCGTCCAACTCCGCGAAGCAAAGTAACCGCCGGATTCGAGCATGGGACCTCTGGGCGCAGCACGTCGCCGCGCAAAGGCGCGGACCGAAAGGGCATAGGATATGAAGACCACGCAATCGCGGTTGCTTTGCCTGGGGATTATCGGTGGGGTGGTATTGTTCGTGGGTGTTATGGCGCTGACCACTCCGGCAGGGGCAATTTCCCCGCCCCCGCCCCCAATGTATAGTTTGAAAATTAACATAAAAACCAACGGCGGAGGTCATGTCGCGCCCACACCCAA
>JAVEWL010000723.1:0-3213 GCA_034004565.1 FCB group bacterium
GCCTCGCTTGGAAACGTGGCCGTTTACCTCGGAAAAGATGGCGTCCGTGTCGTAGCGGTTCATATTGCGTTTCAGCGTGTCGTGAAGCCACGCACTCATTTCGGACACCTGCTCGCCGTGCCCCACCACATCGGCAAGGTACACCCGCGAAAAGATCCCCGCGCTGCACGCGGATGCGTAATAGACATCGCCGCCGCGCCCCGAGAGGCAGGGTTGTGAGAATACGGCGCCCTCGAGGCCGGGGAGGCGGACGCCGTGTTTGGCTTGACCGTTGCCGCCCCAGACTTCGGAGCACGGCAGTTCAGCATAGATTTGAGCTTCCATGGTGGTGCTTTCGTAATTGGGTTGACGCTGTTGGTTTTCATCGTGCTTGCGAAGAGGGAAAAGGCGATGTATTCCCTTTGGATGAGAGACGAGTGCCCCCTCACCCCGACCCTCTCCCCCGATGGGGGAGAGGGGGAAAGCCTGGCGCGATCATGTAGATTATCCCCCTCTCCCCCATCGGGGGAGAGGGTCGGGGTGAGGGGGCGCACACGCCTTCGACTAATACTAGACAGTCGAAAACCCGACGTATCTAGACCAACTCTTCGAGTTGGTTCACGAGATCCTTCAAATGGGCCATGGCGGTGGCGACAGGCTCGGGCTTTTCCATGTCGACCCCGGCGTCGCGAAGCAGGTCCAGCGGATACTTCGACCCGCCGCCCTTGAGGAAATTCAGGTAATCGTTGCGTTCGCGGTCGCCGCCGTTCAGCACCCGCCGGCTCAGCGCAATCGCCGCCGAAATGCCGGTCGCGTACTTGTAGACATAGAACGCATGATAGAAGTGCGGTATTCGCAGTCCTTCCAATTCGAGGACGTTATCGATGACAAACTTGGGTCCAAAGTAGAGGTCGAGCAGCTTACGGTATTCGGCCTTCAGGACTTCCACTGTCAAGGGTTCACCGGCCTCGGCGAGGGCATGGGTGATCTTCTCGTATTCCGCGAACATGGTTTGGCGCACGAGGGTGCCGCGGATTTCGTCGATCTCCCGGCTCAGGAGGAACGCGCGCATCTTGTCGTCTTTGACCCGGTCGACGAGGTATTTGTTGAGCAGTTGCTCATTAAACGTAGAAGCGACTTCGGCGACGAAGATGGTGTAGTCGTAATACTGGAAGGGCTGGTTGCGCGCGCTGAAGTAGGTGTGCATCGAATGCCCGGCTTCGTGCGCGAGCGTGAACACATGGTCGAGGATGTCCTCCTTGTAGTTCATGAGAATGTAGGGAGGCCCCTCGAAGCCGCCGGCGGAAAACGCGCCGCTGCGCTTGCCTTGGTTCTCGTAGCGATCGACCCAGCGGCCGCGGAGACCCTTTTCGAGTGCTTGGGTGTAGCCGGCGCCGAGGGGTTCGAGCGACCCTACCACCATGTCGACGGCTTTGTCGTAGGGGGTGCGGCGGCGGCCTTCCTGGACGATGGGCACGTAGGTGTCGTAGGCGTGCATGTCGCGCAGCTTGAGGGCTTTCCGGCGAACCTCGTTGTAGTGGTGGACGGTTTCGATGTTGTCGTGGACGGCCTGGATGAGATTGTCGTAGACGGACACCGGGACCTTGTCGTCAAACAAGGACGATTCGAGTGCGGTAGGGTAATTCCGCACGCGGGAATAGTACACGTCCTGCAACACGGACTGGCTGAAAGCCGCGGCGAGGCTGTTTTCGTGGCCGGCAATCACGCCGTAGAATTTATCGAAGGCCTCCTTGCGTACGGAGCGTTTGGGCGACTCGAGCAGGCTGCGGAACGAGCCCTGGGTCAGTTCGATCTTGCGCCCCTTGTCGTCGACGACGAAGCCGAACTTCATGTCGGCGTCCATAAGCTGCCCGAAGACACGGCTGGCCGTGCCTGCGACTTCGCCCTGCATGGCGAGCAGGCGCTCCTCGGCCAGCGACAGGATGTGCGGCTTGTAGCGCAGCAGGCGCTCCAACTGGAGCCGGAACGGTTTCAGGACGGGGTCCTTCAGGAACGCGTCCATCTTCTTTTTCGGGATAGCCTGGATCTCGGGCGCCATAAAGCTGGCGACTTCGTTGGCGTTTGTCGCGAGGTGCGTGTACCGTTGCACCAGGCCCTGGTATTTGCTGTTTGAAACGTCCTCGCTCGAACGCAGGAATGCATAGGAGCGCAGGCGCTCTGCCAGCTTGTCGAACTCGACGTTGAGGTCGCAGCAGGCCCGCAGGATCTTCGCGGATTGGCCCAGGCGCCCACGGAACTTTTCAAATTCCGGGATCCGGACTTCGAGTTCTTTGAACGCCTTGTTCCAGGCGGCGTCGCTCTTGAAGAGTGGGGCCAGGTCCCAGGTGTCTTCGGTCTTCAGTTCGCTTCTCAGTGGAATGCGTTGCGTCTTAGCCATTCGTTACCTCGCATCGCTTGTGGTTAGTGTGAGGCACGAGTATAACGGAGGCGGAAAAGAGTTGCCAGTATCCACGGAGGTGGTTGTGAACGAGCCGACGATACGATATGTGCTTTGGGATTGGAACGGGACCCTGCTGGACGATCTGGAGGTGTGCGTGCGCATTCTGAACGTGCTGTGCGAGCGGCGGGGGATGCGGTGCATCGAGGTCGAGGAGTATCTCGAGAAATTCACGTTTCCCGTGATTGACTACTACCGCTCGGTCGGATTTGATTTCGAGAAGGAGCCGTTCGAGGTGCCCGCGCGGGAGTGGATCGCGCTGTACGGGCGTCATGTATACAACGAGGGACGCATCCACCCGGGCGTGCGCGAGGTGCTGTCGGCGGTGCGCGAAGAGGGCATCGGGCAGAGCATCCTCTCCGCCCACGAGCGCGGGGCGCTGGAGGAGGCGGTGGCTCGGTACGATTTGCGCGACTTCTTCGATGCGGTCATCGGCATTGAGAACTACTACGCGGAGAGCAAGGTCGATATCGGCATGCGCTGGCTCGAACATGCGGCGTATCGCCCTGACGAAGTGGCGCTCGTGGGAGATACGCTCCACGATTGGGAAGTGGCGGAAGCCATGGGCATTGGCTGTATTCTTGTGGCCAACGGACATCAGAACCGGGCTCGGCTCGAACGGGCCGGCGTGCCGGTGCTGGACGATATCGGCGATGTGCCGGAATACCTGCTGCGGAGGAGCGCGATATGAAAGTGCCTGCGGAGGTGATGGCGTTTCACGAGCGGTGCGTGGTAGCGGACATGCACGCGCACCCTTCCCTGAAGACCTACATGCT
>JAVEWL010000724.1:0-3222 GCA_034004565.1 FCB group bacterium
TTTTCAGGGGAGGCGCTGCGCAAGCTGGAAGCGGATGTGGAACAGCATCCGGATGCCACCTTGGAAGAGTTGCGCGACCGCAGTGGTCTGGCGGTGTCTGTGGTGGCGGTGCACCACACACTCAAAAAGCTCGGCTTTACGCTAAAAAAAAATCTGTACGTGCGCTCGAACAACGCCGCGAGGATGTCGTAGCAGAGCGCAAGGCCTGGTGTGAACGCCTCACGGGGATCGACCTGACACGGTTGGTGTTTCTCGACGAGACCGGGGCCAAGACCAACATGACACGTCGGTACGCCCGCGCCCGAAAAGGCCAGCGGGCGGTGGATTACGCCCCCCACGGGCACTGGAACACCACCACCCTTATTGCGGGCCTCACCCAAGGCGCTCCCGTCGCCCCGATGGTGCTGGACGGTCCCATGGATGCGGACGCCTTTGAGGCCTACGTAGACCAGGCCCTTATCCCCGCCCTGGCGCCGGCCGCCATTGTGGTGATGGACAACTTGTCCTCGCATAAGGCCCCCGCGATTATCCAACTGTTTGAAGCGGCCGGGGTGGAGGTGTGGTACCTGCCCCCCTACAGCCCGGACTTCAACCCCATCGAGCAGATGTGGTCCAAAGTCAAAAGCTACCTGCGCCGCGTCAAGCCGCGAACCCAGGAAGAACTCTACGACGCCATCGCAGCGGCACTCGCCGAGATAAGCGCCAACGACGCCCAAGGGTTCTTTCGGGACTGTGTCGTAGGTATCAAATATTAAAATGCTCTAGTAACCGCCTCCGTGCGTCCTCGGGGTCACCGTAATTCGTAGTCTGTCCCTGAATTAACTCACGCGCTTCCCGTCCCCCGCAGCGCCGCCAAAGCACGCCCCGCCGCCCCGCGCACGTGCCCATCGGAATCGGAAAGCATCTGCTCCAGCGAAGGCGTCACCCCTTCGTCGCCGAACGCCTCCGCAAGCTCGCAGGCCCAAACCCGATGCCGCGGCATGTCATCGCACCGCCACGCCTCGAACAACACGCGCCAATTATCCGCCTCCGAATGCGCTCGCAGGACCCAGGCCGCCGCCTCACGCACCTCACGCGAAAGGTCCTTCCGAGACAACCGGAAGACCGCCTCGAAATCATCGGCCTTCCAAAGCGCTCCAAGCGCGCCCACAGCCGCCTCGCGCGTCTCGACCGCGGCATGCCCAAGAAGGCCCCGGACCTCATCGTGTACATCCAACAGACCCAAGTTCCCCGCCGCCGCACACGCCGCACGCACAACATATTCATTCGAATCGCGCAGCCGTCCCGCGACGGCCTCTCCCCGCGTACACCCCCGCGGATGTAAGCCCAGCGCCTCCACCGCCCCCCGCCGCAGAAACGGATCCTCATAGCGCGTCGCCGCAACAAGCACATCCAGCGCCTCCTCCGAATCCCGCCGTGCCAACACCCGAAACGCCGCCCACGCCGCTTCCCCGGGAGCCCGGATACGCTCACGCAACTCCTCAATGGACGCATCAAAAGGGATAGGCTCGCCTTGCCAGGAAAGCGGAGAGCCGTTCGGTGTATCCATCGCGATTCTCCAAACCCGCACCATCCGATGGTATTAATTCAGGGACAGACTACGAATTACCGGCTCCCCTCACCGCGTATCAAGCCCCTGCGCCGTCTGCGTCTGCGTCCCATGGACGGGCCGCGCGGTCAGCAGAGACACGACGATCAGCGTCACGAACCCCAAGGGTATGGTCAGCAGCCCCTCTAATTCAGGGACAGACTACGAATTAGATGCTGAAAGTCCGATCCGTTTCGGGAGTCCGCCTTCAAGAGGGTAATTCGTAGTCTGTCCCTGAATTAGTGGCGATGTAACCCCGACTGGGAATTCGGGGTTACATCAAGCGCCCTCAGGTATGCAGGTTGCCCGAGACGAACGGGATGCCGTGCTCGCGGCAGATGAGGTTCGCGGCGATCCGGCCGGATTCATAAATCGTCGGCAGCCCGCTGCCCGGGTGCGTGCCGCCGCCCACGAGGTAGCAGCGGTCCAGTTCCTCGAACTTGTTGCGCGGGCGCAGATAGATCATCTGGCGCATGCTGTGGCTCAGGCTGAACGTGGCGCCTTTGTAGACGTTGTAGCCCGTCTCCCAGTCGTTGGGCGTCAGCACCATCTCCGCCTTGATGTGCTCGCGAATATCCGTCATGCCAAGACGCTTGGCCATCGCGTCGAGCACGACCTCGCGATACCCCGCCCGTTGCGCCGCCCAGTCGAGGCCGCTGCGCGTGTTTGCCGCCGGCACGAGCACATACAGCGCGGTGCAGCCTTCAGGAGCGAGCGTCGGATCGGTGATCCCCGCGTTGCGCACGTAGAACGACATGTCCTGCAGAAGCTCGCTTCCACCCGTGATCGATTCGAGGTGGCCGCGGTAGTCGTTGGCAAAACAAATCGTGTGGTGCGGCAGGTCGTATTGCTTGTCGAGCCCGAGGTAGAGCATGAAGGTCGAGCACGAAAGCTTCATCTGCTCCAGCCGTTTCGGGGTGTACTTGCGCAGGGTGCCGGGCGCGAACAGCTTCGTGGCCGCGTATCCGAAGTCGGCGTTGATGATGACATCATCCGCCTCGATGCGCTCGCCGTTCGCCAGTTCCACGCCGCAGACCGCGCGGTCCTTGGTTAGAATCTCCTTCACGGGCGTGCCGAGGTGGATTTCGGCGCCCTGGCTTCGCGCCACGTCGGCCATCGTCTCCGAGATGCGGCTCAGTCCGCCAATCGGATGGTAAACACCGAATGCATGTTCGATATACGGAATGATCGCGAACAGCCCCGGGCAGTCCCAGGGCGACATGCCCAGATATTTCGACTGAAAGGTGAACGCAAGCGCAAGCTGATCGTCGCCGAAGTGCCGCTTCATCACGTCGAAAAGGGTGTTGCCCATCGCGAGGTGCGGCAAGGCCATCAGAAGGTCGGGGTGCAGCAGGGTGCGGATCTTGTGATACGGCTTTTGCAAACAAGGGAAAAGCTTGCGGAAACGCGTCTCCTCGCGCTTTCGGAAAACGTCGTATCCGTTCTCGCGTCCCGGAAAACAGCGCCGGATTTCGTCCTTCATCCGGTCCGGGTCCGACGTCGGCTCCATGTACCCGTTTTCGAACTGCAGGCGGTACATGGGCTCGATGCGCCGCATGTCCATCAGGCTGTCCGTAGCGGCGCCGGCCTCGTGGAACACCTCGTCGAGCACCTGCCGCAGCATGAGGAAGGTG
>JAVEWL010000058.1:0-14960 GCA_034004565.1 FCB group bacterium
AACCGCTGTCTGGGCGGCTTGCGCAGCGGCTGGGCCGCAACACGCCCCTGGAGGACACCGAGGAGACGGATGAGCTGCCGACGCAGCACGTGATCGTCGTCGGCTACGGGACCAATGGACAGAACCAGACGCGGGTTCTTCGTAGTACGCGGATCCCGCACCTGGTGATCGAGATGAATCCGAAACTTGTTCAGGCCGCGCAGGATGCCGGCGAGCGGGTGATTGTGGGCGATTCGACGCGGCTGCCCATGTTGCGCCACGCGGGGCTGGATACGGCGCGGGGGCTGGTTGTGGCCATCAATGATCCTCAGGCGACGCAGCGGATTGTGTCGCAGGCGCATGCGCTGCGTCCCGACTTGTATGTTCTGGCGCGGACGAGTTTCGTGACGGAGATTGACCAGTTGTACGGTTCGGGCGCGGAGGATGTGATCTCGGAGGATTTCGAGACGTCGATTGAGATCGTTGCCCACGTGCTGAAGCATTTCGGGTTGCCCGACAACGTTGTGGAGGCGCAGATTGCGGCCATCCGTGCGGGGCGCTACGGCATGCTGCGCGGCAATGCGACGGACCGGGTGGCGCAGACTGAATTGATGAAGGCGCTCGAGCTTGCCATCACGCAGACGTATTATCTCGAGCCGGAGAATCAGGCGTGCGGGCGGACTTTGGCCGAGTTGGACCTGCGTGCGCGCACGGGGGTCACGGTGATCGCAATCGTTCGGCAAGGGAAAGCCACGACCAACCCGTCTCCGGACTATTGCTTTCTGGCGGGAGACATTCTGGTGCTGTTGGGCGCGCACACCGAGATCGACAAGGCGAAGAGCCTGCTCACGCAAGCGCCGGGCAAGGCGGTTTAGGATTGCAGAGAAATGGGTCTTATGGGTCTTATGGGCCGGATGGGGCTCGCGTAGCACCCAGGGGCCCATGCCGGCCCGGGCGGTGGGAATTATGAAAAGCAGTCTTTCACGCCTGCATGCTCAAGTGGTCCGGCCAACGTCTTTCGCACCTCCGGCTAGTAAACGTCGGTTCCGAGGATGCCGTTTCGGGTGAGGTTGGGGTTGGTGAGGCCGTCGTTGGACTTTTGGATTCGAGCGGAGGGCAGGAACTCGACGTGGCCGTCGGCGAAGAGGTAGTTGCGCGAGCCGCCCCGGCCGAACCAGCCTTTGTCGCCGCTGAAGGCGGTGTGGTTGGCATACCATTCACCGGCGAGGATTTTCCGCGAGGGGTAGCGCACCCGGACGGCGCGCTGGGGCACGGCCGGCACGGGGGTGGCGTAGTTGTCGGCCAGGGCGTCCATTTCGTCAATCTGCTCGGGCGAATGGTAGAAGGCCATCGAATAGGCGTAGGACGTGTTCTCGAAGTTGTCTTCGCTGCGGGGATCGTTGGGGCAGAGAAAGACGCCGCCCTCGACGCGGTCGCCGGGGATGAACTCGGTGAGCATGCCGCGCCAGCCGCGCCCCATCCAGAGCCAGTAGCTGGGGGCGGTGCTGACGGGATCCTGGGCGGCGGGATAGAAGTCGCGGTTCTCGTGCAGGTAGAGCTGGAATGCGGTGCCGATCTGTTTCAGGTTGTTGACGCAGGAGGCCCGGTTGCCGCTTTCGCGGGCGCGCGACAGGGCCGGGAGCAGGATTCCCGCCAGGATGGCGATGATGGCGATGACGTCCAGCAATTCGACCAGGGTAAACCCGCGCGTACGATTGATGCAGGGAACGATCACGAATAGCCCTCACCCACGTTTTGTTTGCAAACTTTAACCGGAAGAAGCGGAATTATACATTTGAGCCTGTCCCCGAGCAACCGCCGAATACCCGCCGTTTATTCGGAATTCGTCTTCGGAGTTCCCCGGCGCGCTTGACAATGCAGCGCCCGAATTGGTAAAGGTTTCGCGTCCACATACGCAAAGGCCGCAAGAGTTTTTTCTTTCGCAGCCTCTGGATTCCGGTTTATTCGAGGCTTGGCAAAGGGCGGATTCACTCTCGATACGGCGTAAATGCCGGCACGGCCCGACGGCCACCACGGCACAGGAGATTCTAGGATGTCCCATGTTGTTGCGGAACCTTGCATCAAGTGCAAGTTCACGGATTGCGTGGCGGTCTGCCCGGTGGATTGCTTCCACGAAGGCGCCAACATGCTCATGATTGACCCGGACGAGTGCATCGATTGCGGCGCGTGCGTCGACGAGTGCCCCGTGCATGCGATTTATCCGGAGGAAGACCTTCCCGACAAGTGGAAGGACTTATCCAGTTGAACGCGGAATACGCGCCGAAGTGGCCTGTCATCAACGCCACCAAGGAGCCCCTGCCCACGGCGGAAGAGTTCCGCGAAGTCGAAGACAAGCGCGCCGAAATGGTGCTCGAGCCGGGCGAAGGCACGTAATAGTACACGCGATAACGCGAACGACGGATATTTCGCGAGTCTCCGGAGCAGTTTCCCGGAGGCTCGCTTCTTCTTTTCGACGTGCGACGTAAGGCACCGCAGTGGTCTTCGTTACAACCCCGCAGGGGTTGAATGTGAATAGCCCCGGGTGCAGGCGCGGGCTTTATCGCGCCGAAACCCGGGGTCAGCACCCTCACCGTGACGACCCTATAGGGGTCGAACAAAGGCAATGCGTTGTGCGACCCCTATAGGGTCGGCAGGCTGGGGGCGGCGATCCGGGGGTTCCCTCGCAAGCTCGGTCACCCCCGGCTATTCACATTCAACCCCTGCGGGGTTGTAACGAAGACCACTGCGGTGCCTTACGTCGCACGTCGAACGATAAATTTCGATCTCGATTACGAGCACGAGGAGTCGGGGGCGCAATTCTTTCTTCTGAATTGGTATAGTGTCTTCTGAGGATGTTCGATCCTATCGGAGGAGATGTCATGCTTGGACTTGTTTGCGCGTTGGTGTTTGGTGCGGCGGAACCGGCTGCGTACGATGTGGCCGTTTATGGCGGGACTGCGGGGGGCGTCATTGCGGGCGTCGCGGCGGCCAACGAAGGGCTAAAGACCGTCGTAATTGAACCTACCCGGCATCTGGGCGGGATGGTGTCGGGCGGCCTGGGCCAGACGGACAAGGGCAATTCGAACGTGATTGGCGGGATGTCGCGCGAGTATTTCGACCGCGTCGGCAAGGTCTACGGCAAGGGGACAACCTGGAACTTTGAACCTCATGTCGCGGAGCAGGTGTTCAACGATTGGATCGCGGAGGCGAAGGTTGAAGTGCGGTTCGGCCGCCGTGTCGAGTCCATCGAGAAGTCCGGGGGGCGCATTACGGCGTTGACGCTCGACGACGGATCTGTTGTTGCGGCGAAGGTGTTCATCGACGCGTCTTATGAGGGGGATACGCTTCCCCGCGCGGGCATTTCGTACACCTGGGGCCGCGAGGGCCGGGAGGTTTACGGCGAATCGCTGGCGGGGCGGATCGGTTTCAGCAATTATCACCAGTTCCCGCAGCCGGTGTCGCCTTATGATGCCGAAGGCAAGTTGCTGCCGCTGTTCCAGGAGGGCGAGGCGGGCGCGATCGGTTCGGGCGATAGCAAGGTGCAGGCCTACAACTTCCGCCTGTGCCTTACTCCGCGCAAGGACAATCAAGTGCCTTTCCCGAAGCCGGCGGGCTATGATCCCGCGCGCTACGAGATCCTGAAGCGCTTCCTTGCCTCCGCGCCGGACACGCCGCTCAAGAAGATCTGGGGCATTGGGTATGTGCCGAATGAGAAGACGGACGTCAATAACAACGGACCCGTGTCCACGGATTATATCGGCGGAAGCTGGGAGTATCCGGAGGCGAGTTATGAGAAGCGGGCGGAGATCTGGGAGGACCACAAGCGCTACGTTCAGGGTTTCCTCTATTTCCTCGCGAACGACCCGAGCGTGCCGGCGAAGTTGCAGGAGGAAGTGAAGGGGTGGGGTCTCGCGAAGGACGAGTTCGTCGATACGGACAACTGGCCCCGCCAGCTTTACGTGCGCGAGGCGCGGCGCATGCTCGGCGAGTATGTCATGATCCAGCGTGACCTGCAGGACGATCGGACCAAGCCCGACAGCATCGGCATGGGGTCGTATAATTCCGATTCGCACCATGTGCAGCGGATTCCCGTGGCGGACGGCGAGCCGTGGCCGGGGAAGGGACCGTTCGCGCTCAATGAGGGCGATATGCAGGTGTCGGTGAAGCCTTATGAGATTGCGTATCGCGCACTGCTGCCCAAGCGCGCGGAATGCACGAATCTGCTGGTGACGGGCTGCGTGTCGGCGTCGCACGTGTCGTATTCGTCGATCCGCATGGAGCCTCAGTACATGATCATGGGGCAGGCCGCGGCCGTTGCCGCCGCACAGGCCATCCGCGAGGGCAAGGCCGTGCAGGACATCGACATCATCACGCTGCAAAAGCGCCTGCGCGAGCAGAAGCAGATCCTGTCGATGGACGATGCCATCGACATTCTCGACGCCGCGAAGTTGCCCGGCGTAGCCATTGACAACGACAAGGCCGAACTCACGGGCGTCTGGCGCATGTCGAACTCGGTGACTCCGTTTGTGGGCCTCGAATACGCCATCGAAGAAGACGGGCCCAAGGGGGTCAACACCGCGCGCTATACGCCCGACCTTCCCAAGGCGGGACATTATGAGGTGCGCGTCTCTTACACCGCCAACGAGAACCGCGCCACCAATGCGCCGATCCTTATCAACACGGCCGAGGGCCTTGTGACGATCAAGCTTAATCAGGTAAGGCCGCCGGCCGAGCCGCCGTTTCAGTCGCTGGGCGTATTCAACTTTGAAGCCGGCCGCGGCGGTTACGTGGAGATCCGCAACGAAGACACCGACGGTTTCGTCGTCGCGGACGCCGTGCATTGGGTTCCGCGGGACTGAGGAACAAGAGAAGAATGGGTCTTATGGGTCCTATGGGTCTTATGGGCCAAATGGGTTCCCATAAGACCCATAAGACCCATAGGGCACATTGCTGACTTCAGCATTCCTTCAGGTAGTGCTCCACCACAAATCGCTCCACTCGCCAGGCGGCTTTGCCGAGTTCGGTGAAGTGGTACTCATCCCCCACTCTCTCGAAGACGCCTTCCTCCACGGCGTAGCGGCGGGTTGCCGAGAAGTCGCCGCACACGGTTGCCAGGCGCTCGGTCAATTCGCGGTGGCCGTAGGTGCGCGGCTCTGGCAACGCGTAGCGCAGGGCTGCGTCGATGGAGATGCCGGTCACGGGATTCGCGGCCATGTTGGCGCGTTCGAGGCGCTTCATGGAGGTCTCCGAGGGCGCGCGGGGCGTGGGCTTCTTCGCGCTGTACAGCGCCATGGCCGCCGCTCGCGCGGTGGCACGGTCGGGTGAAGTCAGCAGCGGTTGCAGCGCCGCGCGGTCGGCCTCTTCGCCGAGTTCGCCCAGGGCCGAGATGGCCGCGGCGCGCACTTTCGCCTCGCTGTCCGTCAACAGGCGCATGAAGACCGGCCGCGCCTGCGGCGTTTTCAGCCGGGCAAGTACTTCCACGGCGGCGAGGCGTTCGACCACGTCTTTGGACTCCGCGCCGCGCATCGGCAATTCGAGCGAGTCCGTGTCGGCCATCTCGCCGAGCGCCCGCAAGGCGGCCGCGCGCGTTTGCGCGTCGGCATGAGCGGCGGCGCGGCGAACAAGATCGCGTTGGGCGGGATCCTTTAGCAGGCCCAGGATGCGAAGCGTGGCTTCGCGAATGACGGCTGAGTCGTCGTCAACGAGCGCAGCCACTTGCGCGGCCAGGGCCGATGCGGTGGTTTGAGAAAGGCGCTCGGCGTTGAGGGGAGCCCATTTGCGGCGCGTGCGGATCTCGTTGGCGATGCGCAGGGGCGAGGCGTCGCGCAGGTCCTCGGGGTCGCGCGAGCGCGCCAAGGCTTCCGCGCCGGCCAGGGCCAGCTTCACTTGCCTGGGGTCGCCCGAGCGCAACAGCGGTTGTAGTGCCTCGGCGAAGGGCGCACCCGTCCGGCACAGGGCATGCAGCACGTCGGCCGCGCGAGTCGCGTCCTCGGCAAGGAAGCATTCCATCAACTTCGGAAACGCCGCGCCGGGCTCGCACAGCAGGAGGTTCACGAGGAGCACGCTTGTGCCCTCTTCCTCCGAGGCTTCGAGCAGGCCCAGCAGCAGATCCGTCCTCGATTCGGCGGGCAACGGGGTGATGATGAGCGCGTCCAGCAGCACGTATGCGTAGCGCGGGGGCATGGCGCCACTCGATGAGCCTTCCGGTCCGATTGCGCGCGATTTCAGGCCCGCGAGCGAGCGCTCGAGCAGGCGTTGTGCCCGCACGCGATCGTCGGGCATACCCGAAGCGAACAAATCCAATGCAACCCGCACGGCTTCCGAGCCCAGGCGCGGCATGAGGCACGCCAGGTCTTCCAGCAATGCATCGTCGCCTTCGCGGATCAGCCGTCCCAATCGCTCCGGCGACTTCTGGAGCACGGCAGACAATCGCTCGGCCTTGCGACGCTCGCCCTCGCCCAGGCGCAGGAGTACGCCAATCTCGGCGTTGATCTCCCGCGCAAAATCCTCGTCCTTCGACATGGTTCTTTCCTCTTCTTCCTCCGCCATTTCGTCGAGGACGCCCCGCAGGGCGGTCCGCGCGCGATAGAGACGGCTCATGACGGTTCCCGACGGCACGTCGAGAAATCTCGCCAGTTCCTTGTACGACAATCCTTCCAGGTAGTGCAGCACCAGCACCATTCGGTGCGGCGCGGGCAGGCGCGTCAGGCCGAGGGCGACCTGTGCGCGCAGCGATGCGTCGGCGGCGGCGTCCGGCGCGGGCGCGTCGGTATCGTTCAGGGCGACGGTGGAATCCTGCTTGCGTTTGCGATACCACATGCGGCACAGGTTCAGCACTAGCATGCGCAGCCAGCCGCCGAAGCGCTCGGGGTCGCGCAACTGGTGCAGCTTGAGCCACGCCTCGACGAAGGCCTGGTGCGCCAAGTCCTCGGCGTCGGGCGCGTTACCGGCCATGCGCCGGCACAGGGCATACACCGACGCCCGGTGCCGTTCCACCAGCACGCCGTATGCCTCTCGGTCCCCCGCTCGCACCGCCGCTATGAGTTCGCTGTCCTGCATTGAGTCCTGCCTTCTACACACTATTGATGCATACGGGGGCGGGATATTCCATGTTGGTGGACCGTATGGACTTCATGGACTTTATGGACGAAATGGACAGAATGACGGGTCGCTTTGTCCACGGGAGCAATCGGCACAGGGTGTGTATCTGGGCGAGCTTTCCGCTACACTCTTTTTCAGCACAGCGATCCACCCAACCTTGTTCATTCCGGAAGGAGCATGCCATGAGCCGCATCAACCGCCAGATTGTGCTTGCCGCGCGTCCGCAGGGCGCGCCGAAGGATTCCGATTTTCGTTTGGCTGAAACGGAGATTCCGGCTTTGGCCGACGGGCAGTTCCTGGTTGAGACCAATTACATCTCGGTCGATCCCTATATGCGGGGACGGATGACCGAGGCGAAATCCTATGTGCCGCCGATTCCGTTGGGCGGGGTGATTGAAGGCGGGGCGGTGGGCACGGTCGTCGAGTCGAAGCACGCCGCGTACAAGGAAGGCGAGGTGTTTCTGGGCAACTGGGGTTGGCAGGGGTATGCCGTGTTGGACGGGCGCGGCATTGAGAAGGTTGACCCCGATCTTGCGCCCATTTCGACGGCGCTGGGCGTGCTGGGCATGCCGGGAATGACGGCGTATTTCGGGCTCCTGGATGTGGGACAGCCCAAGCAGGGGGAGACCGTGTTTGTGTCGGGCGCGGCGGGTGCGGTGGGTTCGCTGGTGGGGCAGATTGCGAAGATCAAGGGTTGCCGCGTGGCGGGTTCGGCGGGCTCGGACGAGAAGGTCGATTACCTGTTAAACGAGGCCGGGTTTGATGCGGCGTTCAACTACCGCGATGCCGACCTGGGCGCCAAGCTCGACGAAGCGTGCCCGCAAGGCATCGACGTCTACTTTGACAACGTCGGGGGGCCGCTGACCGATGCGGTTTTCACGCGGATTAACATCAAGGCCAGGATTGTGGTTTGCGGGCAGATCGACCAGTACAACAATGCCGGCGCGTCGAAGGGTCCGCGGCTGCTGTGGCATCTGATCGTGAAGCGTGCCCGCGCCGAGGGTTTCCTCGTGTTCGAGTTCGCCCAGCGCTACGCGGAGGGCCGTCAGCAAATCGCGCAGTGGCTGCGTGAAAGCAAGATTAGCTACCGCGAGACCGTTGTTGACGGGATCGAGAATGCGCCCAGGGCCTTTATGGGACTTTTCGAGGGGGAAAATACCGGCAAGATGCTGGTCCGCGTCAAGGAGGCGTAGGCGCGCGATGGACAAGGATGCCCTGAACCGCCTGAACGGCGAACTGTACGACGCTTTTTCAAAGGACACGGGTCCGGTCACCGAGTGGCTGAAGTGGATCGTGGATGCGTACGGCGTGGCGTGTCCGCCGCGCGTGCTGGACATCGGCTGCGGCACGGGGCGGGTTTTGCGCGAGTTCGACCGGCTGGGGTGGGAGACGGTGGGCATGGAGCCGGACGCCGATTTCCTCGCGGAAGCGTCGAAGGTGGATGCGGAATCGGAACCGGTGGAGGTGCGGCCGGGCGGGTTCAACGACTTGGCGGAACGCGAGGCGTACGACCTGATTGTGTCGATTGACGGGCCGTTTTCGTACCTGTTGACGGTGGACGAGCGCGTGGAGGCGTTACGGCGCGCGTTCGAGGCGTTGCGTCCGGGGGGCGTGTTGTTTCTCGAGATCGCGAACTTTCTCTGGATGCTGAAGAATTACCAGGAATTTCGGGAGACGACCTCGAACATCGGCGACCGAGCTGTGCGGAGGACGACGCATTACCGGCCCGATTTCGATCAGCACATCTGGACGCAGATCGACGAATACCGCTACGACGATCCGGAGATCGGACCGGTGAACATCAGCAAGACCCACCGCTGCGCCATCATCACCCAGCCCGAGTTGCGCTATTTCCTGAAGCAGCAGGGGTTCAGGGAGATTCGCAGCTTCCCCGACTACCGCGCCCGCGAGGAAGGGCCGTTGACGGGGCATGATTTTCTGATCGCGGCACAGAAGCCGTAAGAAGACGGGAAAGCCCCGGCGGCGTTTGCCGCCGGGGCCCCTCCGAGTGCCCGCGATAGCTTCGCGGGCAGCATTAACTATCCGGCCGAATTAGCGCAGCAGTTGCAGCGCCGTTTGCGGGACCGTGTTGGCCTGGGCCAGGATCGAGGTACCGGCGTTCACCAGGATCTGGTTGCGGGTGAACTGCATCGTTTCCTTGGCGATGTCCGCGTCGCGGATCGCGCTCTCGGAAGACGAGCTGTTCTCTTCCTGGATGGCCAAGGTGTTGATCGTGAACTCGAGGCGGTTCTGCTGGGCACCCAAGGTGCTGCGCATGGTGTTCACGCTCTTGAGGGCCGCGTCGACCTGGGCAATCGCGGAGACCGCGCCCGCCGCCGTCGACACCGACACCGAGTTGACGCCGAGGTCACTGGCTTTGGCGCCCGTGAGCGCAACGGCCAGGGTCTGGCCGGTCTGCGAGCCGGCTTGCAGGGTGATGGTCTGGGCGGTGCTGAGCACGCTGATTCCGTTGAACTGCGTGTCCTCGGCAATGTCGTTGATCTGCGCGAGGAGCTGCTGGACTTCGGTGTCAACCGCGGCGCGGTTGTCGGCGCTTTGCGTGCCGGTGGCCGCCTGGACCGCCAGTTCGCGCACACGTTGCAGGATGTTGGTCGTCTCGCTGAGCGAGCCTTCCGCCGTCTGCACCATGCTCACGCCGTCTTGCGCGTTGCGCTGGGCGACTTGCGAGCCGCGCACGATCGACCGGAACCCTTCGGCAATTGCCATGCCCGCCGCATCGTCGGCCGCGCCATTAATGCGCAGACCGCTCGACAGGCGTTGCAGGCTCTTGTTGAGAGCTTGGGACGACCGGGCCAGTTGGCGCCCTGTGTTCAGCGCAGGTACGTTCGTGTTGATCTTGAGTCCCATGATGTATCCTCCATGGACCGTTTGGCGGTTTCCCTACCGCCTCTTTTGGTTTACTGCGTTTCCGCAGCCATATCTACCAGGCGAGCGCGGTGGGTTAGTCCGCGTTTCGCCCTTGCAGCCTTTCATGGCTTACTTGAACCGCGTTCGGCTACCCCGGCGGCGTCGATTGTGTCGACGCGATCGCCTGTCCCAAGTTCAGGGTAGCGGCCCTATTCGGGTCCCGCGTTACCGAAGCAGTTGCAAGGCCGTTTGGGGAACCGTGTTGGCCTGGGCCAGGATCGAGGTACCGGCGTTCACCAGGATCTGGTTACGGGTGAACTGCATCGTTTCCTTGGCGATGTCCGCATCGCGGATCGCGCTTTCGGAAGACGAGCTGTTCTCTTCCTGAATCGCCAACGTGTTGATCGTGAACTCGAGGCGGTTCTGCTGGGCACCCAAGGTGCTGCGCATGGTGTTCACGCTCTTGAGGGCCGCGTCGACCAGGGCAATCGCGGAGACCGCGCCCGCCGCCGTGGACACCGACACCGAGTTGACGCCGAGGTCGCTGGCCTTCGCACCTTGCATGGCGATGGCGAGCGTCTGACCGGTTTGCGAACCGGCCTGGAGCGTCACCGTCTGGGCGGTGCTGAGCACGCTGATCCCGTTGAACTGGGTGTCTTCGGCGATGTCGTTGATCTGCGCGATGAGCTGCTGAACTTCGGTGTCGACCGCGGCGCGGTTGTCGGCGCTCTGGGTGCCGGTGGCGGCCTGGACGGCCAGTTCGCGCATGCGCTGCAGGATGTTGGTCGTCTCGCTGAGCGAGCCTTCCGCCGTCTGCACCATGCTCACGCCGTCCTGGGCATTGCGCTGCGACACCTGCGCGCCGCGCACGACCGACCGGAAGCCTTCGGCAATCGCCAGACCGGCCGCGTCGTCGGCCGCGCCGTTGATGCGCAGGCCGCTCGAGAGGCGTTGCAGGCTCTTGTTGAGGGCTTGGGACGACCGGCTCAGTTGACGCCCGGTGTTCAACGCAGGTACGTTGGTGTTGATCTTGAGACCCATTGTGAAATCCTCCGTGGACCGTTCAGGCGGTATCCATACCGCCCACTACACGCGGCCGCGCCATCGCAGCCACGTCAATCGTCGCGACGGCTCGCCATCCTGACGTGCCGCCGGTGTTGCCATTTGAGAACTTGCCCGACCCGTTTTCGTTAGCCCAAGAGCGACAGCGCCGATTGGGGCACGACGTTTGCCTGGGCCACAATCGAGTTGCCGGCGCTTACCAGCATCTGATTGCGCGTAAACTGGATCGTCTCCTTGGCGATATCGGCATCTCGAATCGCACTCTCGGATGCCGCCGAATTCTCCTCGAGGATCGCCAACCCGCCGATGGTCGCTTCCAGGCGGTTCCGCTGTCCTCCGAGGTCGCCGCGCATCACGCTCACGCGCTCGAGCGCCGCGTCGACGGTGGAAATAGCCGACAAGGCCCCCTCCGTCGAAGCGATCGACATGCCGCTCAAACCAAGGTCTTCGCTCGTCGCGCCTTCCAGAGCGACCTCCAGGGTGTGCCCGGAATGGGCACCGGCCTGAAGCGTCACGGTCTGGGCCACGCTCAGAACGCTGATACCATTAAACTGTGTTTCGTTGGCGAGGTCGTCGACCTGCGCCAGGAGTTGCTGAACTTCAGAGTCTAGCGCCGCTCGATTGCCTTCGCTTTGCGAATCGGTCGAGGCTTCCACGGCCAGCTCGCGCACGCGCCGCAAGATGCCGGTCGTCTCGCTGAGCGAGCCTTCGGCGGTCTGCATCATGCTCACGCCGTCCTGCGCGTTGCGCTGGGCGATCTGCGAGCCGCGCACCTTCGACCGAAACGCTCCGGGGGTGGCCAAACCGGTCGTATCCTCGCCGGTCCGGTTCAGGCGAAGCCCGCTCGAAAGGCGATCCAAACTGCTATTCAACTCTTCCGTCGATCGACTCAGTTTCCGCCGTGCGTCCAGCGCCACGACATTGGCCGTAATCCTGAGTCCCATATCGCTTCCCTCCATGACGGCATGAGGAGCATCCCTTACTCCCGAGTCATGCCCTAAACTTTCTTGGCCCTCGTCGCCGGGGCGGCACTTGCTTCCCCGGCGGCACTACCGGCCGCCGACACCTCCTTTCATGAGTCAGGGGACGCCTCATGCCCCCGGTATATGGGGACCGAGGCGTCCCCCCAGTCCAAAAGTCCTATTGACGATGTGCCCTGCTTATCGGAGCAGTTGCAGCGCCGTCTGCGGAACCTGGTTGGCCTGGGCCAGAATGGAAGTACCGGCGTTCACCAAAATCTGGTTGCGGGTGAACTGCATCGTTTCCTTGGCGATGTCCGCGTCGCGGATCGCGCTCTCGGAAGACGAGCTGTTTTCTTCCTGGATCGACAGCGTGTTGATCGTGAACTCGAGGCGGTTCTGCTGGGCACCCAAGGTGCTGCGCATGGTGTTCACGCTCTTGAGGGCCGCGTCGACCTGGGCAATCGCGGAGACCGCGCCCGCCGCCGAAGAGACCGACACGGTGTTGACGCCGAGATCGCTGGCTTTGGCGCCCGCGAGGGCGATTGCCAACGTCTGGCCGGTTTGCGAGCCGGCTTGGAGCGTGATGGTCTGGGCGGTGCTGAGCACGCTGATCCCGTTGAACTGCGTGTCCTGGGCAATGTCGTCGATCTGCGCGAGGAGTTGCTGGACTTCGGTGTCGACCGCAGCGCGGTTGTCGGCGCTCTGCGTGCCGGTGGCCGCCTGGACGGCCAGTTCGCGCACACGCTGCAGGATGTTGGTCGTCTCGCTGAGCGAGCCTTCCGCCGTCTGCACCATGCTCACGCCGTCTTGGGAGTTACGTTGGGCAACTTGCGATCCGCGAACGTTGGAACGGAAGCCTTCGGCAATCGCCAGACCGGCCGCATCGTCGGCCGCGCCGTTGATGCGCAGGCCGCTCGAGAGGCGTTGCAGGCTCTTGTTCAGAGCGCCGGACGACCGGCTCAGTTGACGTCCCGTGTTGAGCGCCGCTACGTTCGTGTTGATCTTGAGACCCATGATGATTCCTCCATGACTTGTTGCTGCGCTTCCATGCGCGCTTCAAAGAACACTCCGAAAGCCCGGCGTGGACAGCTTCGTCCACAAACCGCAACAAACTCTCGAAGTTACTGCCGTGTTGCTGGAAGGAAGAGAGGTATTCGGGGGGGTGGTAGAGGACGCCGAAAGGTGGAACTTTGTTCCGTTCCGCTCGGCAATTCGTTCCCCACGCCGCAGTCACAGGCGCCTCGATGACCGCCGAACGAATTCGGGGCCTTCCGCGCGCCTGGCGTGTACCGCCTGCCTTCAAGGATTAAACTGGCTCTATCGCCTTCTGGGCGATGGCTGCCACAACCGCTTTCGCGCTGTGTGCTTCATCCTTGAAATGCAGCTCCTCGGCATCCGTGCGTCGGGGGGAACTGACTTTTTTGGTGGCCACTCTTGGCCGGGTCGTAATCACTTATCGGCTTGATTTCTTAAAACTTAACGCCTTTTGCGGAGTGTGCGGGCTTTGCCGCCTCCCCCATCAAGAAACAAAACTTCCCCTACCCCAGCGGGAGCTTCCCTAAGGAAATTCCTCCGCAAGGCCTTGAAACTCGCCCCCAAGATGCGCGCCTCTCCTGCCCGCAGACGCGGTGCTCCTCCGGAGCACCGGCCACGGCCGGCGTAACGTGTACCTTGGCTGCCCTATAGAACCGCCTTCCGGCGGCGAAAAACCTATGTCCAATACACCGGCACTATTTGCCCGGTCCCGCTCGATACAACTACCGCGTTGTTATGCCGCGTGTCGTAGTTGCGCCTGCCCGATCCGCCCGCGTCGCGGACGGAACTCCTGAGGAGTCTGGTCCGGCCGTCATTCAGGCCGGACGCCTGCTCGTCTTTCGGCACCGTCCGCCCGGAACTTTACCCCCGCTCCGGGTTGGCGGCGATTGCTATTAGCGGAGAAGCTGGAGCGCCGTCTGCGGCACCGCGTTGGCCTGGGCCAGGATGGAGGTACCGGCGTTCACCAGAATCTGGTTGCGGGTAAACGCGATGGTTTCCTTGGCGATGTCGGCATCGCGGATGGCGCTCTCGGAATTGGCGGAGTTTTCTTCCTGAATCGCGAGGGTGTTGATGGTGAATTCGAGGCGATTCTGGATGGCGCCGAGCACGCTGCGCAGGGCGGTAACGCTCTTAAGGGCGTTGTCGATCAGCGCCAAGGCCGATACCGCGCCCCCGTAGGACGAGACCGAGACGTTCTGCACCGACAAGTCGTTGGTCTTTGCGCCGATGAGCGAGACGGTGAGGCTCTGGCCGCCTTTTGAGCCGGCCTGGAGTGTCACGGTCTGGGCGGAACTCAGTACGCGAATGCCGTTGAATTCCGTGTCGAGCGCAATGTCGTCGATCTGCTGCAGGAGCTGCTGGACTTCGACGTCCATGGCCACGCGGTTGTCGGCGCTTTGCGTGCCGTTTGCGGCCTGGACCGCCAGCTCGCGCACGCGCTGCAGGATGTTGGTCGTCTCGCTGAGCGAGCCTTCCGCCGTCTGCACCATGCTGATGCCGTCTTGGGAGTTTCGCTGTGCCACCTGGGCCCCGCGCACGTTGGAGCGGAACCCTTCCGCGATGGCCAGACCGGCCGCATCGTCCGCCGCACGGTTGATGCGAAGGCCACTGGACAGGCGTTCGAGGGTTTTGTTGAGGGCTGAGGTGGATTGGCGAAGGTTGCGGCCCGTATTTAGTGCCGCAATATTCGTGTTGATGCGGAGACCCATTGTAGTTTCCTCCATGATGTGCCGCCTCAGCGTCCTTGCTGAGGCTTTGGCTGGGAGCTTCTCGTGTTCCCAATTAGAATATCGGCAGGGTGGGAATAGACTTTAGGAGGGGAATGATCATGAATGATGAATGCTGAATGATGAATGAAGAGTGCCCCCTCACCCCAACCCTCTCCCCCGATGGGGGAGAGGGGGCGGCACAACGCCGCCGCAGGCTTTCCCCCACTCCCCCAACGGGGGGGAG
>JAVEWL010000725.1:0-3202 GCA_034004565.1 FCB group bacterium
GGCCTGGGACATCTCCGCCGACAGCATGGCGAGCAGCGAAGAACGCGCCAAGGCTGAGCGGGCCGAGCAGCAGCGCCGTCGGACACAGGTGGAGTTCGCCGGCGTGACGATGTCCGCGCTCACGGATGCGTACTCGGACATTGCAGCTGCGGTCGCCGCGACCGCCGACCAAGCGCCCGCTCTGAAGCAGGTCTCTTCTAATGACGCCACGCTGGAAGCGATGGACCCTGCGAAGGCGAGCGGGGGATCGGGCGGAAGCGGCATTCGCGGCGCACCGAAGTTGCCCGAGAGCGGCATGTCCGACGAACAGAAGCTGGCAGTTGGCCTCATCGGCGAGCTTTGGGCTCGCGAGTGGCTGCGCCGTCGGCACCATCTCGAGTCGGTCGATGAAAGCATTTGGGTGTCCTGCTACCGCGACGCGGTACTCAGCACGAGCGGCGGGTCGGACAGCTTGGGATACGACTTCATCGTCGCGACGAAGAGTCGCACTTACTATTACGAGGTCAAGGCGAGCACCGGCGACCCGCTGCGCTTCGAGATGGGGCCGACCGAGATCTTCGCGGCCCAACGCTACCGGGCCGATCGCGAGCACCGCTATCGGATCCTTTACCTGGCCTATGTCGGTGACCCGGCGCGCATGACCGCAACACTGCTGGCCAACCCGTTCTCCGCCAAGAGTGTAGGGAAGTTCCGCTCCGTAGGCAGAGGCAGCGTCGTGTACGAGTTCGACCCGACCCGTTAGAACGACGGCTGGGCAAAGCGAACGTCGACAACAGCGCTAGGGTGCTCTGCCTATCAGATCACCGTAGCCTTTCTTTCGTTTGGGTAGGGAGTCATCCGTCGAGTTGCACCATCCGTCGCATTGTCCGCTTTGGGTCGGGTCCGGCTATAGCCAGACAGAGGAAGCGGTCATTCACCGCGGCAAGCAACTGAGCGGCAGGTGAGCGATCCATTGCCGCCCGGACGTCGGCGTCAGGCCAAGCGTCGGCATTGGCCGAGGTGCGCCCATACGCCCTAGACAATTTCCAGAGACTGCCCGCGCCGGCACGCCATACCCTCTTTCCGCCTGCCCTACTTGCTGCTATTCTGCCCGCCGGCTGGATCGAAGCCTGCTGCCCACCTCGGCGCACCCGGACGGGACGATCATCACCTGTTTCGCATTTGAGAAATCCCTGATCCCTCGGATTTCGGCAGTGGGCACCGAAGGTTCGCGATTGGATAGGAGTTTCACAAATGCGCCGCACCATCCTTATTACCGCCGCCGAAGTCGAAAAGCTCAAGCAGAGTGCCCGCAAGCTCAAGAGAGCGAACGGAATCACTCACAACGAGGCACTGGAGGAGGCTGCAAAGGCTGTCGGCTTCGACCACTGGCACCACGTTGCCGAATCAGCTAAGACGTTCGCACCGACCGAGCACGCTCACCACTTCGGCGTGATCATCGCTCTCGACATCAAAGACGCTCAGGACTTCCACGACCCATCAGGACAGTTCGTCGAGGACGATCATGCCTTCTCCCTGTGCGCCAGCGATATCTACGTACGCGTACGCGAGGCGAATGGGGACGATGACATCGACCCGAATGACCCGACCTACAAGGAAGACCTCAACGAGTGGATGTTCGATGGGCTCATGAATTACGTCTTCTTCCGCTACACGAATCCCGAGTTGCCCGCGAGCGTCGAGGAAGTGGTGAAGCTCTCCACCGAACACTGCTACTGGCCGCCGGAGTACATCTGGTACAAGGGCGTCATGCACGACTGCCCGGACGGGTCAGAACTTGCGGACGGCCGCATCATTCACCGCTTCGAGTAACGTGTAGATCGCGACGGTGCCAAGCGCCGTCTGGCTGCTGTCAGCACCACTGCCGCCACTCGATCGACCCAGGCTGGCCGGCCGCTGAGGCCGAGGTCCAGCCGCTGATCCGACGGGCTCTTCCTCGGCCTTTGCTGACGCTCATGGCTAGCGGAAGCAGTGGCAGCTATGAGGCAGTCGGCTGTCGCCCAAGCTACTTCAAGGCCAAGCGGCAGCTTTCCTGGCTGCCGGCTGGCAGGATCCGACCCAAAAGAGACATTCGTCGTCTCGGTCGTCTTGCGGCGGGTTCCCGGGCAGAGCGGTCGTATAACCTGGGTGCTGACCGAGGACTACTCGGTCGGAGCCAACCTTGAATCAGCCGCGCTTCTGAAATACCCGCCCAATCCGGTCCTTCCTAATGTCAGGTATCGAAACTGTAGGCCATTGGCGCGGAGTCGCCGAAAATCAATCGTATGTCATTGCGTTAAGTGCGCACCACCCCGCCGACCATAGACAAACGTTGCACATGTCAGGTTGGATACAGCACGCATGGCAAATGAGCCCCGAAGTACCCGATGAGCACGGCCTTCGTTTCAGCAGTCCTGACCGCGCGGAAATACAGCCGAGCGCCGCCTCCCCCGGTAAGCTTGGTGTGAAGGCTCCAACGTTCGTGCTCAAATCCCTCCGGCGCTGGAAAGTCGCGAACCGGACCGAACCGTCCATGCAATAGTGTTTGATCGGACTCGTGGCTAAAGGTGATTCCCTCAGGTCGATATGGAGTTCCTGCCACCCACCCCTCCGCAGCCGAATTTAACGCGCGCAGGTGTCTAATGAGCTGTCGGAACACGGGCTCCGAACCGGACAACGCAGCAAATGACTCCCAAGCCCTCGGGCCAACCCGTAGGAGCGGGAAGGCGTCGGCGAGACTGTCGAGTAGCACCTGACCGTTGGATATCACTGAATCCATGAGTTGTTGAAGGACCAGCGCATTAGCAGCAACCTCATCGCTGCGGGCATACGCATAGACCGCGACGTTCGTGACGGCTATCGGATCGGTGCTTGCATCGAGAACTTGCACCTGCACCTGCCGGCCATTCGGCATCGCACTGCTCGAAAGCAATGCTACGGGGCGCCCCTCAAGCGCGCCAAGGCCAAGTCCATACACCAATTCGCCGCACGCCTGTGTTTCTAATACCCGCGGCCCCTCCGCTCGTGCCATGAGGCCATCCCGTCCGTCGATGAACGGCTGTCGCGCAAGACGAGATGCGACGAACAGCCCAGCATCACGATTGGGTCCGCGCTCGAAGCACCAGCTTCGCAGCCCGCGACCCTGGGAAATGTCGCGGTCGGCGGCATCGGACACCGACCGAAGAACACGAGGCATTCCAATACGGTCGAGCGCCTTGAGCAC
>JAVEWL010000726.1:0-3201 GCA_034004565.1 FCB group bacterium
TCGTGACCGCAACAGCTATGGACGTGACCCGTTCCCGCCTCGCGGCTGAACGGTTTGAGTCCGGCCCCGTTCGCCGATAGACGGCGGGGCCTTTTAACAACCACTAATCGGAAAGGCCAATCATGGCTCTGTATTACGTGAATAAAGAGGCTCAGCCCAACGGGGATCATGAGGTCCACGTTGCGACTTGCCAAAAACTTCCCATGCCACAAAACCGCATCTATCTGGGCGAGTTTGCCACTTGCCGCGGTGCGGTCCAAGAGGCGCGGAAGCACTACTCCAAGGTTGACGGCTGCTACTACTGCTGTAACGCCTGTCATCACTCGTAACATTAACCAGCGGGGCGGGCGGACAATCTCGCCGCCCGCCCCGCTTTACTGTGTGTTCACCTAAAGGCTGAAATCTTTAGGACGGCTAAGGGTGGCCATCTTGCACTCTTTGTCTTCGATGTCGCTTGACCCCTTCATTCTTTTTCCGCAGAAAGTGCTTGCGATGCTTTCTTGCCCTCATGCTCTGCACCAGCCAGTAACGTCATCGTGTCGGGGGTGTAGAAGGATACCGTCGGCAAGAGCAAGGGGCAGTAAGGCCCTTGGGACATGGCGCTTCGGAGTACCTCGCGCGCGGTCGAAAAAAGAACGGATGTCGCGTTCGTGCGCACCATCCACTCGACCTTGTTGTCGGGATAGTCGGACGCAACCGAGAAGAATCCTGTGAGTTCGACAGTGAAAAAATACGGCGCGTTGGCGGCGGGTCCGGCCTGTTGCTGAATCCGCAATGTCACCTGCCATAGCCGAGAATTCCCCTGATCAGGCATAAAGCTAGGCACGACTACCAGATTTTTGTCGGTCACCTCAACCGGCTTTGTCCGGTCGTGTTCGCGGTTCGCGATCACGCTCAGTTCAGCCACAAAGTAGTACTTAAGCTGCAAAGCTGCGGGCATCATCATACGCCTCCTTGGCGGTCTTTCCACCGTCAGATGGCTGTGTTGCGACGCGGATCGGCTCAGGCCGATGCTCGCCGCGCGGATCGCACGGGCAGATCAGATCGATCCGTCCGAACCAAAAGAAGTCAGGCTGGCGGGACACCATAAGGTCGCCGACGCTTAGCCGGCCCTCCCACAAGGCGGCCAGCAGGCGGTTCAGTGACTGCGACGGCCGATCCCGGCCGCTCTCCCAGCGCGTGTAGGTCTTTTCGCCGATGCCCAACAGGTCGCTCATCTCGCGCTGGGTCATCCCTGTGCGCTCCCGTAGCGCCTTGATCTCGGTTGGCAATAACACACCCATGAGGCGGGCCTTCGCCTTGTCCATGATCGCGAGCGCCTCGCCCGTCAGATAGACCTCGCCAGTCACCGGATCCCTGAGCGCGGGAACCTTGACAATAACCGTCTCTGCCACCGACTTGCCGTCTGGCGCTGGAATGTGAACCGGCATCTCCGTTTCAATGGGGATTTTGCCTTCGTCTATCGTGTTCATAGCCTCTCTCCCTTCGCGGGGTCCGGTCTGTGCGAGGAATAAATGACGACAACCGATCCGTCGGGCATCAGCCCAACCTTTGCATACATCTTAATCTGTTTGTGGATAAAGAAAAACGCATAGGTTTCGGTTGGTTCGTCCATAGCTTTGCGTTCGCCTCTGACATGGGATACGCTCAAGGCTTCCGATAGGGCTACACGCTGCTCGTAAGCGAAAGCCAACGGAAAAGTGGACGCCCAGTCAAGCGCCGCACGTTGCCGCACCAGACACCGCCTGCAATCACCCGAATCCAGCGCCTCGCGAACTCTCCGCTTCCATTCGTCTGGTATGAGTGGTGCCATGCGTACTCAACTCTAAAGAGCCCCAGCGCAAATTATAGTATCAATTGATACCGTCGATGGTCAACGCCAATTCACTCCGCCATCGTAATCGGTTAGCGCCCCGCACGGCTTCGCCGCGAACAAACCATCTGGTAACTGTGACAAAATGTCCAAGTTATAGGCAAGCGACCGGGGGGGCGATGCATGCGCATCGAGAGGCGGGCAAAATGTGAAAGGCTTGCCTCTTCGTTGACGACGGGGCTGAAGCCCCTCACTTGCTTCCGCCTGAAGGCGGGACTCCGGCACGTTGGCATCGGAGACACCCGCAAGGCCAGAGTACCGGCTTTAGCCGGAAGCCTGCGAGGGCCTTCAGGCCCGAATAACAGGTGCCGCGCCGGTGATCATTCGCAACAAACCGGTCACCGCATGCCCACTCGTTCATGCTCACCCTTCGCTCCCCCCGGTCGCTAACCGACTACTCCGCCATCGCCATCGCCCGGTAGCTCCCATCCAACTCCCGCTGCATCCCGATCAGGGCGGCGAGGCGGCGGGCGGTGTCGGTGACGTGGCGCACTTCACCGGGCGTCAGGCCGCGGCCGAGAAGCGGCTTCTCGCGGTACGAAAGCCATTTCTTGATCACCTGATAGCCGCCAATGGTGTAGTCCCAAACGGCCTCGGGGACGTTGCGCCAGCACGCGGCGTCGTTGAGGTAGATGTCGAGGGAACGCTCAACGCTGAACGCCGAACGCTCAACGCTCAAGTGAGCGTTGAGAGTTGAATGTTCAGCGTTGAGCGTTTTCTCAATTCTCCCCCGACCCGGCATCGTCACACCACCCTTGCCCGCATGGCCCCAGCCGGCGGTGAGGTCGAGGTCGCCCGCCTCGGGACGCGCCGGCTTGCCGTCGAGCCGGCGGAAGACCGCGATGCCCTTGAGCTCGTCGCGGATCGTCCCGCAGGTGACACCGGGAACCGGCGTCTCGCTGTCGAGCAAAGCCGCCACCCGCCGCCCGAGCGCCGCCGAGGCCTGGAGACTCTCCCCTGCCGGAGGCAGCGGGAGGCGCGGCCAGTCCTGACGGAGTGCGCCCGCGTTCTCGCTTCGGTAGGCGGGCGCGTGCAGTACCGCCAGCGCGTGGTAGAAGAGATCCTCGGGCTCCGCGCCGAGACGCTCCAGATAGGCGGCCGCCGCCTCGCTCAGGTTCGGACGCGTTCCCGCCCGTTCCAGCAGCGAGGAGCCGTCGGCGTGCAGAAGGAGAGGAAAGAAGTTTGAGAGGCCGTTGCCAAAGTTGTCGGCAAGTTGGCGAGTGAAGAAACCTCGGTCGAACTTGTCCTGTGCCTGCTTCTGCCGCGCTTCAATCCAAATGTTACCCTCGAAAACGTTCGGGAAATAGTCGCTACGCTTTTCGTCGAGC
>JAVEWL010000727.1:0-3197 GCA_034004565.1 FCB group bacterium
ACATGAATCGGCCGTACCGACTGCTTCCCGTTCCCGAAGCCATGCTGCGCATTCCCGCGCGCGCGTTGGGCAGGTCCGAGGACGTGGAACGATTGCTCGGGTCGTTGGAGGTGGACAGCGCGCACATCCGCGATGTTTTGGGGTGGTCGCCCCGGGTGACGCTCGACGATGGGCTGGCGCGCATGTGCGCGTGGTACATGAGCGAGGTGGCACGGCATGGCTGATTCCTCGGCCTCTCCCCCGCTTGTGTCCGTCGTCATGGCGACGTATGCGGGTGACGAATTCGCGAATGTGCGCAAGGCGATCGCGAGTATCCTCGCGCAGACGCATCGCCATCTGGAACTGCTCGTGTGCCTTGACGGGTCCTATCCTCGCGAGCGCGTAGAGTATCTTGACCGACTCAGGAAGGACGACCCGCGCGTGCGCGTGTTGTCGTTACCGGAAAACCGTGGCCCCGCGGCTGCGAGGAATGCGGCCATCGACCAGGCGGCCGGCGAGTACATTGCTATCTTCGACGCGGACGATCTCGCGGCGCCGGAACGTATAGAACGGCAGATCGCCTATCTGCGGGAACATGACCTCGATCTGGCCGGCACGTTTATGCACTACATCGACGACCACGACGCGATCGTCGGCAGGAAGACCATGCCGGTTAGTCCCGAGCAATTACGCCGCACCGCGTTCTTTCTGAACCCGATCAACAATCCCACGGCGTTTGCGAAGGCGGACGTGTTCAAATCGCATCGGTATGATGAACGGTTTCGGCGGGGGCAGGACTATCATTTATGGGCGCGCCTTGTCGCGCAAGGGTATCGCTTGGGCAACATGCCCGAATACTTGCACAGCCTGCGCCGGGGCAGCGGCTTTCTGTCGCGCCGCAATCACATTTATTTCTGGGTAGAGCTTCACGCGCGCACAATTCTGTTGAAGATGTACCCATGGTACTTGCGTCCGGTGATGGCGCCGCTCGTGCTGATGCTGGCGTCGTTGCGGCTGATGCCGCCGTCCGTATTGCGCGGCATCTACAAACTACGCGGTCGCATGCAGTGGCGCAGCACACAATGAAGGTCGGTGATAGGTCGTATGGCTAAACGCGTCGTAATTATTCGTTCCGATTCCGGGGTGCGGGATTCGCGGCTGCAAAAAGAGCTGCGGATGCTGGTGGAGGCGGGATTTGAGACCACGCTTCTGGGCTGGGACCGCGAGCGCGAGCAACCGAAGCGCGAAATCAAAGATGGATACCGCATCCATCGGTGCCACATCCGCGCGAAGTATGGCAGCAAGAAGTTGTTTCTAACGATGCCGTTGTGGTGGATCTACGAGTTCTTCTTTCTTTTGGTTCACCGCTTCGACGCAATCCACGCGTGCGACTTCGACACCGTGGTGCCGGCGTTGTTGATAAAGTCCATCAAGCGCACGCCCGTGATATACGACATCTACGACTTCTATGCCGCGAAGAGCCGGACGGTGCCGGCGCCGATGCGCCGCTTCTTCGGCGCCGCCGAACAGATGTGTGCGCGGTGGGCCGATGCGGTCGTGATCGTTGATGCGTCACGCGCGTATCTGTTCGGTGAGCGTCCGCCCAAAGACTTCGTGGTTGCGATGAACTGCCCTTACGACAGCGTGGATTCGTCGTGGCGCAAGCCTGCGAATGGCCCACTGACCATCTTTTACGGCGGCGCGATTGCGACGTTTCGCGGAATCGAGAAGCTCGTGGAACTGACGCGTGATCTGGACGGTGTGCGCGTCGTGCTCGCGGGATGGATCACGAACGACAAGTACCGCGCACTTATCGATGGCGCGCCGCATGTCGAGTATTTGGGCATGGTGTCGTATCCGGAAGCGCTCAAGCGGACGTATGAGTGTGATGCGGTGTATTCGTATTACGATCCCGTACACGAAATCAATCGCACGGCGAACTCGTCGAAGATGTTCGACGCGTTCATGTGCGCGACAGCGGTATTGGCGAACGGCGAGCCGCCCGCGGCGAAGGTGGTGGCGGATCGGGAGTGTGGGTCGCTGCTGCCGTTTGAGGATGATGAAGGGCTGCGGGATGTGATACTTCGGTGGCGGGACGATCGGGAGGAGGCACAACGGTTGGGACGGAATGGCCGGCGATTGTTTGAAGAGGAGCTGAACTGGGAGGCGGCGGCGGAGAAGATCATGGGGCTCTATCGGAGATTGGGATTGTGAGATTGCGGTAGGGAGTTCCTTGGGACACGCTCAAGCTCGGCGGTTGAGGTTGTGCCAGGAAGTACGGTCCGTGCGGCCGAGCTTGAGTGTGGCACGGTTTTTCATTCTCGAAGGAGGATATCGCAGGCGAGGCGGGCTTTCTTGAGGGCTTTTTGAAAGAGCCCGCCTTTTTTTGCTTGCTCGCGCAGGGTGAGGATGGCCTTGCGCTGTAGCCGGTAGCGGTTGAGTTTTTGCGGGGGCGGCGGGGCGGTCTTCTCCCCCACTTCTTCAAGCGGCTTCCATAGGTCTTCTGGAGCGTAGCCGAGAGTGCGCAGATCTTCGGGATCGAGTTGCGTGATGATGGCTTGCATAAACTGGAGTCTCTGAGGATCGGCCGCGAGTTCCGGCACCCACTTCTCGACGGATGCGGTAGTCGGTCGATCGTGTTTCGCGACGCCTGTGGGATCACCAAGCCCTTCGCGCGCTTTGCCGCCGTACGTGATCATGCCGGGCTCGAAGGGCACACCCACGTACGCGCAGATGCGCGTCACCCACGTCTCGGGATCCTGCACGAGGTCTTCGTAGCGCACGTGGATAAAGGACACCTCATGTTGCCGCAGGAACGCCGCGATGGCGGGGACATAGCGGTTCAGCAGTGGGTTATGCGATTGCGCGCGGACATAATCACCGTCGAAAAAGGAATTGGCGAACGATGAGAACGCCGCGATCGGGTGGCGCGTGAGGACGACGTATTTGGCGTCGGGGAACACTCGTGCGATGAATGGCAGGATGAGCGCGTAGGCGGGCGTCTATCCAAGCAGATGGACTTTTGACTTGTGCTCAGATAGCGGCCGTAGAGGACGTCGCAGTACGCGCGGCAGGCGTCCCAGTAGTCGCGTTCGCCCTGGGGCAATTTGGAAACGAAAAGGCGCTGGGCCTCGGCGGCGAGGATATGGTCGTAAGGCGCATTGTCGACCTTGTCCCACACGCCAAGATGCGCCAGCGGCGTGAGGAGGTGCGGTTCG
>JAVEWL010000728.1:0-3196 GCA_034004565.1 FCB group bacterium
TAGACGATGCGCTTCCGGTCAGACTCGCCCCCGCGCGGCGGGTTGATTTGCTCGCGGTATATCCCTTCGTGCACGGTGATCTCGTCACCGGGTTCCGCCACCTGCGCCGCCGCCGAAATGGTCTTGTACGGCTTTGCCGCCGACCCCTCATTCCCATCGGCCCCCTGAACGTACACGTGGTACTCCGCCGCGGACGCCCACGCAGTCACCAGCAACGCCGCAAGGACCAACAAACCGCTCCGCCTCATGCCATTCCCTCCCTTTACTTTGTCGTGCGTAAAGCCAACAGTCCCGATGCGCACAGCGCTTGATTGAAGCATATCTCGCCACCAGACTCCACCAAAAACCGCGTATTCACAATCCCTCGTACAAGCGCCCCTCCTTGTCTTCCAGCCCGCTTCAGCGGGCTTTTGACCTTTGCACCCTGCTTCAGCAGGGGTGTGGCGGCATGGACACCAGCTACATCTTCATAGCCGGCTTTAGCCGGACTTCTCGGACTTTGCTTCAGCTAAAGCAGGACCGAAAAGCCCGGCTGAAGCCGGCTCCTACTTTGGTGAGTTGGTTTGCCTTCACCCCTGCTGAAGCAGGGTGCAAAGGTCAAAAGCCCGCTGAAGCGGGCTTGAGGGCGAGGAAGGGCGCTGGTGGGGACAATCGGGAAGCGGCGAGCCGTACGACAGCTCTTCCTCGAAATGGAGGGCGGTTGGGTGCTATATTGCGTTGTCTCTCCGAGATAAACCGTGGGGATCCGATGGGAGGATACGCATCGTGAAGACGATCAAGGCGGCCCGCTGGGCTTGCGTAGCAATACTGTTGGCGGCGATGGCGGGCTGTGGACAGCAACAACCGGCGCAGAGCGGGGGAGAGGGCGCGACGCCCGCGGCCGACTCCGGCAAGCCGAAGATCGCCCTCATCATGAAATCCCTCGCGAACGAGTTCTTCCTCACCATGGAGAACGGCGCGCGCGACCACCAGAAGCAGCATCCCAACGACTACGAACTCATCACCAGCGGCATCAAAGACGAAACCGATGTCGACCGCCAGGTGAAGCTCGTCGAACAGATGGTTGCCCAGGGCGTCGATGCCATCGTCATTGCGCCCGCGGACTCCAAGGCGCTCGTGCCGGTCTGCAAGAAGGCCATCGAAAAGGGCATCACGGTCGTCAACATCGACAACAAGTTCGATGCCGATGTGCTCAAGGAAATGAACGTGCCGATCCCCTTCGTCGGACCCGACAACCGCAAGGGCGCCAAGCTCGCGGCCGACTACCTCGCCAAACAACTCAAGCCCGGCGATCCCGTCGCGATCGTCGAGGGCGTGCCCACGGCCTTCAACGGCGTCCAGCGCAAGCTCGGCTTCGAAGACGCCATCAAAGAGGCCGGCTTGACCCTCGTCGCGTCGCAAGTCGGCGACTGGGAGATGAACAAGGCCAGCGAAGTCGTGTCGTCCATGCTCATCTCGAACCCCGGGCTCAAGGCCATCCTCTGCGCCAACGACAGCATGGCCCAGGGCGCCGTCGCCGCGCTGCGTTCCGCCGGCAAGACCGACCAGGTCCTCGTCATCGGCTACGACGGCATCACCGCCGTCGAAGACATGATCAAGGAAGGCAAGGTCCTCGCCACCGTCGAGCAGCACGCCGATAAGCTGGCCGTGTTCGGCATCGAATACGCCCTCGACATGCTCAAGACCAAGGCCACGCCCGCGGACCGCGAGACCCCGGTCGACCTCGTCACGGCGGAGACGCTGAAGTGACGCAAGCCGATACCCCCTTGGAAGTGAAACCGGTCCGCGCGCGCAGGCGTTTGCCCGCCGCGACCGAGTTCCTGGGCCTCGTGGCCGTGTTGTTGCTGCTGATCGGGTTCTTCGCGGTCAAGACCGACCACTTCTTCTCGTCGGACACCCTGGTCACCATCGCGAACCAGATCCCCGATACCGTGGCCGTCGCCACGGGCATGACCTTCGTGCTCATCATCGGCGGCATTGACCTGTCCGTGGGTTCCGTGCTGGCCCTCAGCGGGGCCGTCCTGGGCGTGTGCCTATCCCAGCGGGGTTTGCCCTTGCCCGTCAGTCTCGCCGCCGCGCTCGGCACCGGCCTTATCTGCGGCGCCGCCAACGGCATCGTCACCGTGCGCTGGGCGCTGCCGTCTTTCATCGTCACCCTCGGCATGCTCGAAATCGCGCGAGGCGGCACCTTGCTCGTCACCAACTCCCAGAACCTCTGGATCGGCGCACCCCTCGAACCCATCTACGCGTTCTCGATGTGGGGGATGGCCCTGCCGTTCTACCTGTCCATCCTCCTCGTCATCGCCGCCCAACTGTTCCTGTCGTACTCCGGCATCGGGCGCTACATGATCGCCATCGGCTCCAAGGAAGAGGCCGCGCGCCTCTCCGGCATCAACACCTGGCCCATCAAGGTCAGCGTCTTCATGGCCAGCGGCATGCTCGCCAGCCTCGCCGCCGTCGTCCAGGCCGGACGTACCCTGTCCTCCGACCCCAACGCCGGCCGCGGCTTCGAGCTGCAAGCCATTGCCGCCGCCGTCATCGGCGGCACCAGCCTCATGGGCGGACGCGGCTCCGTCGTCGGCACCTTCCTGGGCGTGCTCATCATCGCCGTCCTCGAGAACGGCCTGGTCCAGATGGACGTCCGCGACGCGGTCAAACAGGTGGTCACAGGCGTGGTCATCGTGCTGGCCGTCATCCTCGACTACTACCGCCACCGCCTCTCCACAGCCCGAGCGTAGCCCGGATCTTCCCCGCGAAGTACAACCCGCTCCGCCGGGCCATTTTTTACCAAACGAGAGTAATTCAGTTGACAAAACCGAATATGAAACGGCTTTGGTTTGGCTTGGGATGGCTTTGGTTTGATTTGAGCGGAAGGTTAAACGCTTTGGGCAATCTTGGCTTGGAGATGTTTCGCTGCAGAATCCAGTCCACCTCAACGTTTATCGTCAAGTCCCCAGCAAAACTTTAGCCCTTTTTTCGCCGCCTGCACAGCCACAAACTTCCCTCACGATATGCCACCTCCAAACATGTTTGGGGGTGCTTAAGGAGCAATATGCAGCGCTTCGAAGCACCCCCAAACAAGTTTGGGGGTGGCATACCATGAGGAGAATTTTGGGGGAATGGACTCGGGGCTTCAAAACCTCCGCCGTCAGGTCGTAGGTGTCGGCTTCGGTGATTCGGGCGTGGACGAAGCTGC
>JAVEWL010000729.1:0-3193 GCA_034004565.1 FCB group bacterium
GGGTCAAGGGTCCAAGGTTCCGGGTTCCGGGTCGGCCCCTGGCCCCTGGCCCCCGGACCCCGGACTCAGTGCTCCCCAGTTTCGCTTCCAGGGCTACACAGCCCGCTTCAGCGGGCATTTGACCTTTGCCCCCTGCTTCAGCAGGGGGGATCGCCGGCTCTAGCCTTCCTGAAACAGCCGGCTTCAGCCGGACTTCGCGGGCCTTGCTTCAGCTAAAGCAGGATCGAGAAGCCCGGCTAAAGCCTGCTCCATGTATAGGGTGTCATTCTCTACCCCCCCGCTGAAGCAGGGGGCAAAGGTCAAAAGCCCGCTGAAGCGGGCTGTGTAGCCCTGGAAGCGAAACTGGGGAGCACTGAGGAACCCGGAACCCTGGCTTTCTTCCCGCGTCAAACCCATGGTAGCATTACGCCCCCTGCGCTTCCGTGCTACACCCGCTGTACCGTGAAAACCGGGGCGGCTTTTTGGCTTGACACCTAACCGTTAACCTTGATACAATCAAGCCAGGAGATTTGAACATGACCCTTCAAAAAGAGTTGGGGCTCGATTTGCCCTTCGAGGACCTTCGCCACGAGGCCGTCCTCAGTATCGTCCGAACCGCCAGCATGCTTGCAAATGGCGGCGCGGACATCTTTCGCCAGCACGACCTCACCGAGGCCCAGTTCAACGTCCTGCTCGCCTTGAAGTACAAGGACCGCACCCTTACGCAGTCCGACCTCGGCCAGCGGCTCGTCATCACCCGCGCCAGTGTGACCTCCGTCCTCGACAAGCTCGAGGCCAAGAAGCTCGTTGAACGGCGCAACGTCCCGGGCAATCGCCGCATCTTTCATGTCGAGCTCACGCCAAAGGGACAGGACCTTGTCGAGAAGGTCGAGCCGGTGTACCGCGAGACGGTCCACCGGGTGCTTGCGAGTTTCAGCGACAAGGACTGCCGCGCATTAACGGCCCTGCTCGAACGTGTTCGGGCCGGCGCGCACAAGGTATTCGGTACGCAGTAGCTGACGCCTCGGAAAAGACCGGCAGTGTACAGACAGTAGGCACCGCAAGGAGAACGCAATGCGCGAAGCAACACAATCCGCCGAGACGACCGGGCGTCCCGGATACCTGAAAGGGTTTTGGGCGTTGATGGTCACCCAGTTTCAAGGGGCCTTCAACGACAACGCGCTGAAGCTCCTCATCCTGTTGTTTCTCCCAGCACTCTTCCCCCCAAAGGCGGGCATACAATCCCACATTACGTGGATCACGAATGCCCTGTTCCTCATTCCGTGGCTGGTATTGCCCGGCCAGGCCGGCGCATTCTCCGATCGATACAGCAAGCGCAGTGTGGCCATCGCCACGAAGTACTGGGAAGTCGGAGTCGTGGCGCTCGCGGTACTCGCATTCTATTTCCGCGAACCCTACTTCATCTGGTTTGTTCTGCTCCTCATGTCGACCCAAAGCACCTTCTTCAGCCCGGCCAAGTACGGCATACTTCCCGAAATGCTCCCCGAGACCCGTCTCTCCTGGGGCAACGGCTACCTGCAGATGACCACCATGGTGGCCATCATCCTCGGCACGCTCGTCGGGGGAGTCCTGCTGGACCTCTCCGGCAAATACGTCTACCTGGCCATGACGCCCCTCCTGCTTCTCTCCGTCATCGGCGCTGTCTCAGCCCATTTCATCACGCGCGTGCCCCGCGCCAATCCGAGCCAGAAAATCCCCCTGAATCCCTGGAGCGGCGTCTGGACCTACCTCAAAATCTACGCCAGCGACCGCTGGCTCCTGCTGTCGCTGCTCGGCATGGTCTATTTCTGGTTTGTGGGCCAGCTCATGCAGGCCAACATCGTCGAATTCTCCAAAGGACCGCTGCTGGGACTGACCTCGGACACCGCCCGCGCCAGCCTCGTGGGCGCCCTGGCCATAGGTATCGGCTTCGGCGCCGTGGCGGCCGGCTACCTTTCCGGCGGGAAGATTGAAGGCGGCCTCGTCCCGCTCGGCGCGTTCGGCCTGACGCTCTTCCTCGCGCTGCTGTCGCTGCCCGGTGTCACGTATGTTTGGTGCCTCGTCCTTCTCTTCGGCGTGGGCTTCTCGGCGGGCTTCTACGAGATTCCGCTCGCGGCCGCCATCCAGGACCGCAGCCCCGAGAAAATGAAAGGTGGCATGCTCGCCGCCATGAATCTCATCACCTTCTCGGGCATGCTGCTCGCCACGGGACTGTTCGCGCTGCTGTTTTCCGTGTGGTCGCTTTCCCCCCGCGTCATCTTCCTCGTGGGCGCGGTGCTGACCTCCATCGTCGGCGTGGTCAGTGTCTACTTCATGCCCATGTACCTCGTGCGGCTCGTGCTGTGGTTCCTCACGCACACCCTCTACCGCCTGGACGTGCGCGGCGCGGACAAGATTCCCCACAAATGCGGCGCCCTGATGGTCGCCAACCATACGTCCTTCATCGATGCCCTCGCCATCCTCGCCGCAACCGATCGTTCCGTGCGCTTCCTGTTCTCCGCGGAGCTCTACGACATCTGGTGGATCAAGCCCTTCGCGAAGGCCATGCGCGCCCTGCCGATCTCCACCAATGCGCCCCCGCGTCAAATCATCGAGTCCCTGCGCCAGGCCAGGCAGACCATCGCCGACGGCGATATTGTCTGCATCTTCGCCGAAGGCCAGATCACCCGCACCGGCCAACTGCTGCCCTTCAAGAAAGGCATGGAACACATCGCCCACGGCATCGAGGCCCCCATCATCCCCGTGTATCTCGATCGCTTCTGGGGCAGTATCTTCAGCTTCGCGAAGCAGCGCTTCTTCTGGAAGCTTCCGCGCCGTATCCCGTACCGCCTTTCGGTGTGCTTCGGCGAGCCCATGCCGGCCAACACCCCCGCGCCCGCCGTTCGCCAGCGCATCCAGGCCCTGGGGTCCGAAGCCTACATGAATCGCAAGCTCGATACGCCCCTCCTGCATCGACGCTTCATCCGCATGGCGCGGCGGCATCCCTCGCGCATGGCCATGGCCGATATGCGCACCGATAGGATGTCATACTTCAAGGCCCTGATCGCATCCATCATCCTGGCGCGAAAGAAGCACCGTACCCCGCGCGGCCCCGCCGCGGTCGGAATTCTCGTGCCGCCGTCGGTGGGCGGCGCCGTGGCCAACGTCGCCGTGCAAATCATGGGCAAAGTCGCCGTCATCCTGAACTACACCGCCTCCGCCGAGAGCCTCAAGT
>JAVEWL010000730.1:0-3192 GCA_034004565.1 FCB group bacterium
CGCGCTAGCCTCAGGAGCTAGTAAGGGCAACCTTGTGGAGGTTCGAGTCCTCTCTCGCGCACCACCCATTTTCATCAGACATTTTTGACCGGGCCATACAAACCGTCATTCGCCTTCTCTCCTTCATCGGCCCGGTTTTTCTTTGTTTCTCCACATACATACCCCGCTACCGCCCCTACTCACGATACCGCCTCAGTGTGAGGGGAAATCAGCTTGACCCAGGCTGTGCTTTCTTTTCGGATGGAACCGCATCGAGTCAACGACATTAGACCGGTTCAGGATTGAATCCGCATGCTTTCTTGCAAGCCGTTCAGGCGTGCATCCCGCAAAAAGTCGCCGATGCAATTCTGAACCGGCGTAGCGTTGACTTGCAGAAGCGATCTCAGTATTCTGTATTTCAATTGAATACTTGAGGAATGCCATGAGCAGCGAAAACAGACAATTTCGAGACAGGATATACGAGCAGTTCGCGCGGATTGGGAAGGCGATCTCGAGTTCAAAACGTATTGAACTACTTGACCTGCTTTGCCAGGGTCCGCGCCATGTGGAGGCCTTGGCCAAGGCGGCCAACTTGTCGGTCGCAAATGCGTCTCAGCACCTTCAGGCCCTCCGTGCGGCTCGTTTGTTGGATGCGGAGAAGATGGGTGTCCAAGTCATGTATCGTTTGTCCGATCCATCCGTTGCAGGTTTTCTGCGCAATTTGCGTCTGTTGGCTGAAGACCGGCTTGCGGAAGTAGATCAGACCCTTCACACCTTCCTCCGGGACCGGGGAGCGTTCGAACCGGTTGGTCACGAGGAGTTGCTTAAGCGCGTGCAGTCCGGAGACGTCACCGTTCTGGATGTGAGACCCGCGGAGGAGTACTGCGCCGGACACCTGCCCAAAGCGCTTTCCGTTCCCTTGGAGGAACTGGAAGCCCGCATGGCGGAGTTCCCCAAGGACCGGGAGATCGTGGCGTATTGCCGAGGTCCGTATTGCGTGCTGGCGATTGAGGCCGCCGAAAGGCTTCGCGCCCGCGGTTTCAGTGCATTTCGTTTGGACCTGGGTATTACAGACTGGCAGGCGCGCGGTCTCGATATCGAAATTGGAGAAACAACGCCTTGAGCGACACACAAAGAGAGGCCAATTCCGCGCCGCTGGATCACGCACCGCTCCTGAGGAATAAGCACTACGAAGCTCCGAGTGTCTTCAGCCCCGAAGCCTTGCTGAAGGTTGCGTGTCTTCAGAAGTCGCTTCCCGCGGGCCAAGTCCCGGAAGTCTGCGTGCTGGATCCGGACGGCGACATTCTCCGCGACGTGCTGCGCAGAGAGCAGGCGATTCGCCACGCGTCCTGGGCTTGTTACCATACCGACCTATATCAGATAACGGTAGGCGAGGTCTCCGTAGGTCTCATCGGAAACGCGGTCGGGGGTTCGTTTGCGGTGCTATTGGCCGAACAGCTTTTTGCCTCAGGTTGCAGGCTACTGGTAAGCATCACCTCCGCGGGCCAGATTCTTCCCACGCGAAAGCCGCCCTATTTCGTGTTGATCGATAGAGCGCTGCGCGATGAAGGCACCAGCCTCCATTACTTGCCGGCATCGAAGTACGCGTTCCTGAATCAAGAGTTGGCAATTAGGGTACACGGCGTGTTGAAGGACTTCTCGCCCGCGGTAGCGCGTGGCGCGGCGTGGACTACCGATGCCCCTTATCGCGAAACAGAACAGGCCATCGCGTATGCCCAAGGCGAAGGCATATTGGCCGTGGAGATGGAGGCGGCCTCCCTATACGCTTTTGCACAGGCAAGACAGAAGCCGGTCGTCTGCTTTGCCCACGTGACAAACCAGATGGGCACGGGTGAAGGGGATTTTGAGAAGGGCGAGTCCGACGGGAGCGTCGACGCCTTAAGACTTTTGGCTGCGATAGTTACGGCTCATGTGGAAACTCGGAGTAGCACCGCCACATGAGTCTTAAGGATTCGGCGTGGACCCTCCAGCATATGTTGCGAACAGCATGGATATGCCAGGTGGAGATATGAATGAACGTTGAGAAGAAACAGACAGGCACGATTATGCGATTGGCCAGGCAGGCGATCTCCATAGGTTGGAAGGTAGCTATCGTCGCGGCGGTAGCGGCGTTTGTCGTGTACCGTCTTCGTTTTGCGCCGATCCTTGTGGACACGCACGTGGCCGCTCTGGCCCCCATCACATCGGAAGTGACCGGGACCGGGACGCTCGAAGCAAGGGTATTGGCAATCATCAGCCCAAAGATTTCCGGACTGATTACGCAGGTGCTGGCCGACCAGAGCGACCGCATCACCAAAGGCCAACTTCTGGCGACGCTGTACGACGGCAAACTGCGGGAACAGGTTGAGATGGCAAGGCGGACTTGGCGGGCACGAATCCACTCCATGGCGCGGCGCTGCTCCTCGCATACGGCGTTGGGCATTGTTCCGTGATTGTCGCCGCGGGAACCTCGACGGAACTCGTCCAGCGCTACCTCAACTGGAACGAGAATTCGCGAGGAACAACCCTCGTGAAAAAGATCTGTGGTATGCTGGTATTGTTCGGTGGTATCTGGATGATCTACACGGCGCCGTAAAGAAAAGAGGCTGGATGGCTACGGAGAGCAAATACTTGGATGCGGTCTGGCGATTAGTTCGGCGGTCGTTCTCGGTGGGCTGGAAGCTGGCTATCGTCGCGGCGATAGCGGCGTTTGTTTTGTACCGCGCTCGCTTTGCGCCCGTGCCTGTCGAATCGCACGTCGCCACTCACGGCCCCATCGTGGCCGAAGTGTTGGGCACCGGAACCCTGGAAGCCCGCGTACAGGCTATAATCAGCGCCAGGATCTCGGGTAGGGTCGCGCAGGTGCTGGCCGATGAGGGCGACCGCATTACGGAAGGACAATTGCTGGCCACGTTGGACGACGGCGACCTGCGCCAACAGGTGGAGATGGCCAAGGCGGACATCGCGACAAGCAAGGCCGGCGTGGATCGCGCCGCGGCGGACATCGTCGGCGCGGGCGCCACGGCCGCGCAGACCCGTGACTCCTATGACCGCGATGCGCAACTATCTGCCAAGAAATTCTTGAGCGACGAAGACCTCGACAAGGCCAGGCAACAGCGTGACGTTGCCGAGGCACAGTTGAGGCGAGCGCAGTTGGCCAAGGTCGAAATCGAGCGGCAGGTGGTCAAGGGCGAGGAAACGTTACGCTACTAT
>JAVEWL010000059.1:0-14839 GCA_034004565.1 FCB group bacterium
TCCGAACGATACCGCGAGGCCCTGTCAACGTCTCGCCTAATTCGACGGGGGCGGCGTGGCGGGCGCGACCACCAAGACGACTTGAATATGTTCCCGGAATTCGATCTCACCCGATTTGACCGTGAAGGAAAGCTGCTCGCGCTTCGGGCCGCCGCTCGCATCTTCGTTCACCGAGATTTGAATCAGCTTCGTCTTCTCGTCGGGACCCGGCGCCACCGCCGCCTTCAATTCCGTCCCGGAAATCTCCACATTCGACACCGCCACCGCCTGGTCCGCCGACACAGTCACGGTTCCCGCGGGACTCTGCCCCGCCTTCGCGAGCCCAAACGAGGCGGGCCGCGGCGTCACGCGGTACGGCGCCACCACATCGGCCGTCACGCTCAGGTTTACACGCGGAATGCGCGTCACAGACGTCTCCAGACTCAGCATGGCCTGGTACGGTCCCGGTGGCACCTCGTTCGTGTCCAGCGCCACATCCACCACATATTCGCGACGGCCCGGCGCGGCCCACTCCGTCTCCGGCCGCGGCGACAGCGTCGCCGTCAAACCGGGAGGCGCTCCCAAGGCCTGCGCCCCCTTCACTTCAAACGGCGCCTCTTTGAACGGCTCGTCCATCGCCTGACGAACCACCACTTGCTTGCGCGCAACCTCCCCCTTCTGAACCTTCTCAAATGCCAACAGCGGCGGATCGAGGATGAACTCCGGCTCGATCTTCACCTTAACGCGCAACTCCATGCGCGGATGCTTCTGATCGTTCGAAAACACCGTCAGCATCTTCGTCGATTCAAACCCGTGTATCTTGCTCGGCGTCACCATCACCGTCAACGGCACCTCGCCGCCCGGTTGCACAAGCTTGTCGCTCTCCGCGATGCTTCCCATCGCGCACCCACACGACGTGTTCACCTGGCTCAACACCAGAGGCGCGTTGCCCCTGTTGCGGATCATCACCGTCCCTTTGGACGGCTCCGCGTTCGACACCGTGCCCATATCCAGATCCGTCGTCGAAAACTCGATGCGGGGCCCGTCACCGACCGGCGCGACGGGAGACACCGCGCTTGGCGGCGCGGTCAACGCTACGGCAACAGGGGTTTCGGACTTCGCCGCGGCCAGGGGCGCGCTCGCCGATGGGCTCGATGCCGTGGCATTCCCGTCGCTCGGCGCCGGCTGTTTGCCGCACCCCGCGATCGACACTGCAAACGCGACAGCCAAAACCACCGCCACACGAATCGTCATGCCGGGTTCTCCGTCGGCGCCGCCGCACCCGCCGCAACAACTTCGCCGTGCACCGACAGGCGGTACGTGCGCACCCGCTTGCACGTGTTATCCACGCTCAGCACCGCATCGTACGCACCCACCGGCGCAAGAGTCGAATCGAACGTCAGTTCGACCACGTACTCCCTGTGCTTCGGTGAGGCCCATTCCGATTCCGGACGCGCCTTCACCGACGCCGTCATCGCATTGCTCTGATCCCCGACCTTCACGCCCGTGACCTCGAACACATCATCCGCGAACGGCGCGTCCTGCAACTGCCGGAAAACCACTTGCGCCGTAACCGTCTGCCCTTTCGTGATCTGTCCGAGCTCAACCTTCTCCGGTTCCACCGCGAACTCCGGCTCCACCTTGCAACTGACGCTCACCGTCGTCATACCGCTCTTCGGATCGTTCGAGAAAATGGTCAGCAGCTTCTTCGATTCGAAGCCCAAAATGCGCCGCGGATCGAGCGCGATGGTCATCGGCACCTCGCCGCCGGGCGGAATCACCTTCCTCTCGACCGCGCCCACCGTGCAAGCGCACTGCGTCCCAATCTGGCCAATGGTCAGGTCGAACGTGCCCGTGTTCCGGATAGGCAGCGTCTTGGTCGTGATCCGGTCGTTCGGAATCGTTCCCGCGTCAAAATCACGCAAAACGTCGATAACGGCCACCTTGGAAGCATCCGCGCCGCCAGGCGCTTCGCCGCCCACCTCCGTGGCCGCGGTCTCAGGATTCCGCACCGCCTCTTCGCGTACGCTGCGCAGAAAATCCTCGTCCGCCAACCCCGTGCTTTCCCGGCTGGCGGGCGAAAGCGCGGCCCAGAAAACAAGTCCCAGAACGCCCGCAATCGCGACGAGCACAACCACTACAATCTGGTTCGAGCGCAGCCTCATTGCCTATTCCGCCTTAAACTTGACTCCATACCGCTGCTCCGCCTGGAACAGTTGCTCGGAGAGATTCTGATACACCGCTTCCGAAATCTCAACATCCAATTCCATACCCATCAACAGCGCCCCCACCACCGGCTCAAACGCCGGCATCACCAGCGTCGCCCGCGGCGATTCACGATGCACCACCGTCCGCAACGAATCAATCAACACCGGGCTGCTCCCCTTGAACACGCTGCCCGCCATCACTACCTCGTACGGCTCGCTCTGCATCTGCAACGTGCGCGCCACCGCGTTCACCGTCTCGCCCAAATAACGGCCGCCCGCTTCCAGAATGTCGCAGGCCGCCGCGTCGCCTGCCAGCGCCGCGTCAAACACCACCGTCGCCATCGGCTGCAGCGTTTCGAGGCTGATGTTGCCACGGTACGCCTTCACGAAAAACTCTTCCACGTCCTTGCACTGCGCGCGCGCCAGAAACAGTTCCGTCATCTTCGTCGCGGGCGCAATCCCCTCCCGCGCCCGCCATACCGCCTTCAAACCCTCGTTGCCGATGATCGTGCCGCTGCACTTGTTGCCGAAATCCTCGCCGAACCCCGCCGCGCGCGTCTCCACGCCCTTGCGGTTCCGGCCCGCGCACACGCAATCCGTGCCCGCCGCAATCACAATCCCGAACGGCTCCCGCGTGCCCCCGCGCAGCCCCGCCATCGAATCGTTGCGAAACGCGCGCGGCACATCGCCAAACAACGGCGTGTACACCTCGCGCTCCAGCATCACGTAATCGTCCGGCAAATCCGCACCGGCCACGCCCATGCCGATCCCGTTGATATCCTTCAACTCGAGCCCGGCCGTCCGGAGCGCTTCCTCCACCGCCTTCCGGTTCTCGAACAGCGCCGGCTCAACGCCGTAATTCTCCCAATTGCCCGTGCCGCCGCGGCCAAAGCCCTTGATGTTGCCCTGCGCATCTCCAATCAGGCAGAACGTCTTCGTGCCGCCCACGTCCAATCCAAGATAGTGCCTCATCCGACTCCCCTGCCGCGCGTTTCCAGCCAATAGTCACCAATCTCACAACACCACAAGATACCAAAAACGTCCACACCGACAAAAGAAGAATACCCAGGTACCGCAATTGTGAATTGTGTAACACTTTAAGCCGAATGCCGGAGAGTTTTTGTCCGGGTGCCACCTTCAAGCCGCGTGACGCAGTCGCGTGGCTTATAGGTGGGGGCAATACAGGAGACAGCCCCCTCCCCCCATGCTTTGTGGCACCCCCAAGCCGGCTTCATGGCTTGGGGGTGTGGGCAAGCCAAGGACGAAAAGGTCAGTTGTGCGCTTTGGGCTCCCCTCACCCTTGTAAAACCCTCTCCCCAGGGAGAGGGAACAAGACTCCAGCCGGTTGTGGCGATTCGCCCATTCACCCAATCACGCGACCCGCTCCCCCAACGGGCTCCCTCTCCCTTTGGGAGAGGGGCGGGGTGAGGGCTCACACCACAGCCGCCACGCTTTCCCATCGGCTCCACACTCGCGCACGAAGGATTCCCTCTCCCTGGGGAGAGGGGCAGGGTGAGGGGAGCCCAAAGTCCCATGCCTTCTTCTCGTCCTTGCTGTCGTTGTGGTCCTTGCAGTCCTTTGCCCACCCACACCCCCAAGCCATGAAGCCGGCTTGGGGGTGCCACAAAGCATGGAGGGAAGGGGTAGGCTTTCGCATTGCCCCCACCCACAAGCCACGCGACTTCGTCACGCGGTTTGAAGGTGCCACCCGGAATGATACCACCCGGCATTCGGCTACGCCGGTTCAGGTTTGCATCCGCGTCTTTTTGCGGGATGCAAACCAGAACGGCTCACACCATAAGCATGCGGATTCAATCCTGATCCGGTCTAAAGTGTTACATACTTCTCAAAGAGAAAGGACGCGCGCGAAAGGTCATTTCGCGCGCGTCCCGAGGTTCTACTTACGCTACCCTATGCGCTCACTGTATCCCGCGCTTCTCCAGATCCGCCTTCGCCTTCGCCGCCGGACGAGTCATCGGCCACTCCGCGATCAACTGCTTCAGCATCGCGACCGCCTCGTTCGTCTGGCCAAGCTTCAGTTGGGCCTCCGCCTGCTCGTACATGCTGTACGGCACTTTCGAGTTCGTCGGATAGTTCTTCCGCAGTTGCTCGAACTCCTGAATCGCCTCTTTGTAGCGGTTCAGCTTCAACTGCGACTCACCCTTCCAGAACTGCGCGTTCGGAGCGTCTTTCCCGTTCGGATTCTTCTCGAGATACTCGTCGTACAGATTCCGCGCCTGCTCAAAGTTACCGGCATAAAACTCGGCGCCCGCCTTTTTGTAGATGTCCTGCGCCGCATCCCCGCCGGCCGCCGGCTCCGCAACAGGAGGAGGCGGTGGCGCCGTCTCGGTCGGTTGCACGGGTACCATCGTGGGACCAATCTCACCCGGCGTTCCCGTCGGTGCAGGCATCGGCGCCGGATTGTCCAGGATATCGTTCTCGTTCGGTCCGCCCGGAGGCGCAGGGACCGCCGTCGTCGGGCCGGGCAGGGTCATCTGACCCTCCACCGGCACCGTCTCTTCCTGAACAATCGGGCCCACCTGCATGGTCGAAGCCGGAGGCGCAATCGGTGCCCCAGGCTGCGGCGGCGTCATGCCCGCGTTCCGATACACGACCTTCTGCATCTGGTCCATCTGTTGCTGGATCTGCTGCAGAAGCGCCGTCGAGCTTTCCATCTGCTGCGCCATGCGGCTCGTCTGCTGTTCGCTCGCATCCACGCGCGCGCCCAGGTCCGCCGTCGTCTGGTTCAGCTTGTTTACCGTAGGTGTCAGGTTTTGCTCCAGGTTACGCACGATGCGGTTGGTGTTGTACACCGTATTCATCATGTCGTTGTTGCCCGTCGCGCAGCCAATGCCCGCCAACGGCAGCAGCAAAACCGATCCCGCTATCAGATACCGGCGCATAACCTTACCCCTCATACGGTTTACAGCGACTTCTTGAACTCGGCGCGACGATTCTGCGCGTACGCGTCTTCCGTGCTGCCGGCCACCGCGGGCTGCTCTTCGCCGTAGCTGACCGTCAGAACGCGGTCCGCCGGGATGCCAAGCTGCAACAGGTGATCGCGGGCGGCCTGCGCGCGGCGTTCGCCGAGGGCCAGGTTGTACTCTTGCGTGCCGCGCTCGTCGCAGTGACCTTCAACCATGATCTTCTTGTCGGCCGGGACCGCGTTGATAGCGTCCGCATTCACCTTCAACTGCGCAAGCGCATCCGCGCGAAGCGACGAGCTGTCGTAATCGTAGTAGATCGGGCTCGCGCCTTCGAGCGTCGTCCACTGGGTATTCGGGTCAAATTCCGGCAATGCGTTCGGATCGGTACCGGGGGTACCCGACATATCCGTCGTCGCCGTGTTCGTCACCGGAGGCGTCAGGTCGCCCTTCTTCTTCTTGCAGCCCGTGCTAGCCATCAAAACCAACGCAAGACCAACAATCCCAATTGTCAATGCAACTCGACTCGTGCGCTTCATGTCATCCTCCGCTTTTTCATCCGTGTTGCTCCAAGGAGCTGAACCTATTTGGCCGGGAATGGTATCAAATCGACCGTCGATCGTCAAACCATACCCGTATTACGCCATATTATATCTTTGCGCCGCTGATAAAGTTCCCAAAACAGCGGAAAGTCACAAAGCCCGGCACTCTGTACCCCGTCTGCGGACTCTCCTCGCGGTCAAATGTTATGCAAAATCGAGTAGCAGTTCGGAGGTAGAGACGAAGGGCGAAAAGGAAAAATGGCGCGCTCGGAGGGACTCGAACCCACGACCCCTTGCTCCGGAGGCAAGTGCTCTATCCACTGAGCTACGAGCGCACGCTTTTCACCGGTCTGATGCCAGCCCAAACATAATACCACACATAACCTGCGAAATCTATTTCACCCCGAATCGCCGCCCAAATCACCACAATCCCGCCCATTCCTGCCCATCCCCACTTCCCCACTCGTGCTCGTGCTCGTAATCGTGCGCGTAATCGATCTTCTTCGTACTCGTTCTCGTAATCGCACTCGTAATCGATTGCTCTCCTCCTAAATCCGATTACGAGCCTGGAGTCTCGCCCTTTTTGGTGCTGCCAACCCGCACTTCCCGCGCGGTTAAGGGGGCCAGGGGCACTTTGGTGATTGGATGGGTAGAACGGAGTCGTCAAAAGTCAGCGGGGCTTTTCGGGTGCCACCTTCAAGCGGAACTCGCGGGGGCGCGCCAGCGCACCCGGAGCGGAGCTTGTGGGTGAGGACAAGATGGACGAGTGCCCCCTCACCCCAGCCCTCTCCCCCGATGGGGGAGAGGGGGACAAACCCCGAACTCGGTCCAGACTTTCCCCCTCTCCCCCATCGGGGGAGAGGGTTTCACAAGGGTGAGGGGGCACTCGTCCACCTTCTCCCCACCCACAAGCTCCACTCCGGTTGCGCTGGCGCGCCCCATCGAGTTCCGCTTGAAGGTGGCACCCAAGACGGTAACCTCCGATACGCGAGCCTATAAATAGCGAAACTCCAGACGAGCACGAGCACGAAAATACTCCACAACCCTACACCTGCCCTACACCCCTCCGCCGCCCGCGCGCCCACTCCCACCCAATCCACCCAATGCTCCCAAGGCACGCCAGCACCGACAGCGTCAACCCAATCCGGAAACTGCCCGGGAAATACACAAACTCGACCCGATGCTTACCCGCCTCGACCTCCACCCCGCGCAACACATGGTTCACAGGCAACACGCGCAAATCTTCCCCGTCCACCGTCGCGCGCCAACCCGGATAATACGCGTCCGCCAGCACCAGCACCACCCGCTGCGCGGCATCCACATCCACCACGACATGATTCGTGGTGCGTCGCGCCACCGTCGCCGTTCCCGCCGCCCCACTCCCAGTCAGCGGCTTCGACAACTCGCCCTCCACATACGCCACCCGCGTCACATCAAAATCCGGCTGCCCGCTCAACGCGACGAAATCATCGAGCCCCTTCACGCTCCGCGCCTCCGCCGTCAGGAATGCCAACGGCATCGCCTTCGTGTCGCGATACACCTCCAGCCCGTCAAACGTCCCGAGCAATCGATACCGTTCCGGTTCTTCCTTCAACGGAAACAGCGGATCAAACCGCGGATCGTTGAGGTAATACCCCACCGCCAGCGCCGGAAGAATCGCCTGCCACTCCTCCGGCTCCACGGCCTTCATCAACCGAATGATCCGCGCCGGATACAACCCGTCATACCCCAGCAACTCCTCGATCCCGTACACCGGCATCAACCCCGATGCCACGTTCCCCTCGCCCGTCCCCACGCGCGCCGGCTGCTCCAGCGATTGCAGGAATTGCGTGAGCGGAATGTCCGGAAAGACGTACTTGCGCTCCAGCGTCGGGTTCAACCCGCGCGTGGCCACCATCTGGTCCGCCGCGATCACCAGCACGATCACGGCCATCAACACCCGCGGTTTCTTCCAGAAGGCATACACCGCGAACAGCAGGAAACTCAGCACCGCGAACAGCACCGCCAGTTCAAACTGGAAGTGAATGTAATCGAGCATCCTGCTCGTGCGCAGCAACCCGTAGTTGAAGTTGTACCCGTACCACACGATCGCCACCGCCGGCACAACCGCCACCAGCGCCCACAGAAACTCCCGCGCCTTCCGCGGCCGGCTGAACCAATGTTCCATCCCGATCGCCGACAGCAACGGAAACGCGAATATCGCCACGGTGGCGTGGTAGAACAGGTACATCGACCCGAACATCGGAAGCTTCGTGACCCACTGCAGCGGCGGCGAATCAAACGTCAGCAGGATGCTCACCACGATCGACGCCGACAGACACGCGATCCGCGCCCTGTGCGCCTTGCGCGCATCGCCCTTCGCGAACAACAGCGCCACCCCGGCCCACACCGCCATCCCCGCGTACATCATCGAATCCGACTGCGACGTGAACCCCGACGAATTCCAATAGTTCCGCTCCGCATAGGTCCCGAAGAACCGCGGGACCCAGAATGAAATGATCGTCCCCGGCGTCAAAAACATCACCGGCTCGCCGTGTTCCCGATCAAAGAACGTCGAACTGTTCAACAGATACTCGACAAACGGCAGGATCATCGACGCGCACACCAGCAGCACCAGCGTCCAGGCCCCGCCCAGCGTCACCACCGGCATCCACAGCCGCCGTCCCCAGCGCCGCTCGAAGGCCAATCGAAACAGGAAATACAGCCCCATTCCGACGCCCATGGCGAACGCCGTCTCCGGGTGCCCCGCAAACAGCAGCAGCGTGCCCGCCAAAGCCGTCGCATAGAAACCGCGCCGGTATCGCCCGTCCAGCGTAAGCTCCACCCCCAAAAACAGAATCGGCAGCCACGCCGCCACGTCCGTCAGCGACCACGCGCACCACAGCACGTTGTACGACGACAGCATCCACGCCACCGAGAAAAACCGCGACGGCCATTCCTTGAGCCCGATTCCCCGCGCGCACAAAAACGCCGTCATGCCGCACAGCCACAGCTTCAGTACCACATACAGCGACTGCCCCAGGAACACATCGAAGATCACGTGCAACAGGCGAGGCGGGTAAAACGCGGCGTTCTGCATGTTGGCCAGCATCGGCACGCCGAGGTATTCGAGCTGGTTCCACAGCGGCCATTCGCCCTCCAGAATCGACGCCCGCGTGATGGCGTAATACGGCATGAACGCCGCTACAACATCCACCATCACCCGGTTGTGCGGGTCCTTGAACCCCGGAGGCGCGTGATAGCTCCACGGCGGACTCTGCATCAGCACGTCGCCGGGAACAATCAGTTCACCCCGAAGAAAGAATCCCGGGAAGACCGCCACCAGCAGTGCCAGGAGCAGTAAGGCTTGAAGTAATGCGCTGCGAAAGGACCTCGTGCGGCCGTCGTGCATGCTGCCTCCCTCGTTGCGGACCCGCCCCGAACGGCGGGAGAGGGAATCATACCGAATCGCGGCGGCTGCTCAAAACGTTGTCGATCTCACCGAGGAGGTGACCAATTTCGAGGGGTTTGCTCAGGCACGACCGCGCGCCGAGCCGCAACGCGTCCTCAATCTCTTCCTGCGTCGCGAGGCCGGTCATTACGATGACGGGTACGCTCGAGAAGCGCTCGTGCAGTTCGTTCAGCACCGAAAGACCGTCCCGCGTCGGCATGCGCATGTCGAGCAGCACCAGGTCCACCGCCACCGTCGCAATCGTACGCAGCGCGTCGATGCCGTCGCCCGCCGTGTGCACGCGGTAGCCCCGGTGCGTGAGATGCTCCTTCAGCGCGCGGCAAAGCTGCTCTTCGTCGTCCACCACCAGGATGCAAGGACCGTTCACCGCCTGGTCCTCGGTCTCCACCACAGCCGGCGTTTCCTTCACGCGCTGCTGCGCCGTCAGGTGTACCGTGCTCGGGAACGTCATCACCATCCGCGTGCCTTCGCCCTCGCGGCTCTCGATGTCCAGCATGCCGCGATGCTTCTCCACGATCCGCTGACACAACGCCAACCCGAGGCCAAGGCGCCCCTCGCTCTCGCGCGTCGTGAAGAACGGCTCAAATATCCGGTCCCTAACCGACATCGGGATCCCCGGTCCCGTGTCCGACACCACGATCGACACCGAATGCCGGTCCGCCGCGGCCAAGGTTTCAACCGTGATCGTACCGCCGTTCGCACCCAGCGCATCCTCCGCATTGCGAATCAGCTCGCGGAAGCATTGGATAATCTGATGCCGATCGACCAGCACCCTCGGCAGGCCTTCCGCATACCGCTCGACAAGCCGAATCCCGCGTGCCTGCAAGTTCTCCTGGCACTGCGAAACCGCCTGGTGCAAGACAAACTGGATCAGCGTCGCCTCGAGCTTCGGCATCGGCGTCCGCGCGAACGCGATCAGGTCTTCCACGACCTTGTGCGCGTTCCGGCTCTGCTCCACGATCGACTCGAGCGCGTCCGAATTCTCATCGCCCTGCCGCCGGTGCAGCAGCAACTGCGCGTTGATCGCTATCTCCGACAAATGCCGGTTAAGCGCGTGCGCCGCGCCCGCGGCCACGTTCGCCTCCGCGCTGAGCCGTTCCGCCAGCAAACCCTTCTTGTAGGCGAGTTCCTTGCGCCACAACGCCGCCGCGAGGTCCTCCGTGCGCTCCAACAAGTTTTCTTCGGCGCGCTGCCGGGCCACCGCGTTGCCGCAGGCCTCCGCGAAGGCCTCAATCGTGCGCGAGTCTTCCGCAATGCCGTTCGACACCGCCTTCTCGACCAGCAGGTGACCCACGGTACGGCCCTCGCCGCGCAGCGGCACCACCATGTAATTGTCGCGCCGGCTCACGGCCGTCAACGCGGCGCCCGCCCAGCCCTGCGCATTGCGCTTGAATGTCGTCTCGCCCGCCGCCCGCATGAATCCCGGATCAAGCTGCGTCAGCGCACCCGGCTGCTCGCGCTCCAGATCGTGAATAAGTTCCTTGGGGCGCTCCTCCGGGTTGCGCCACCACTTCGCCAGCACCATCCGCTCGCGCGCGTCGGCCACCACGCATCCGCCCACCGCAATGCCCATGCCCCGCCGCGCCGCGTCGATAATGACATCAAGCACTTCGCGAAGGCTCTGGCCCGAGCGCAACCGTGCCCCCATCTCCGCGATGGTCCGCAGGTGTTGAACCTCCTGCCGGATGCCCTTCGACTGGTTGTCCAGCCGCGCCCCCGCCATCAGCAGTTCGCGCGTCGCCTTCTGCAAAGCCTCCGAGGAATGATCCTCGTCAAGCGACCCTTCCATCCCCCGCAAACGCTCGCGCACCGCCGCGGCCGCCTCGTTGCGCACCGAGTCCCAGTCGCTCCGCCGCAGCCCCAACGCTTCAAGCTGGTCCCCGCTAATCTGCTCGCGGCTGCCCCGGCTGCTCCGCAGGCACTCGTGCGCCAGCGCATTCGCCGCGTTCACAATCTCGATCAGTTCCACGGGATATTGCGTCGCGTCGAGGGTCCCCGACGGATGATGATGGAGCCAGATGACATCGGTGAAGATCTGCGGCAGTTCCCAGCTTTCGGCAAGCCACTTTCCGATAAGCGTATGGTCGATGCCCAGCTCGCGCTGTTCCGCCTCCAGAATGAAGAGGTCGTGCCGCCGCGCCGTGTCCACCGCGCGCGCATACGCTTCCGGGTCCACCAGGTCCAGCACGATCTTGCCAATGTCGTGCAGCAGCCCCGCCACGAAGGCGTTATTCTTGTATCGGCTCCCGATGCGAGTCGCAATCACTTCCGCGCACACGCCCGTCGCCACGCAATGCATCCAGAACCCGCGGTCGGCCGCCGGTACCCCCGTCGCCGACGAGGTCACCGTCGAAAGCGCAATGCTCAGCACCGTGCTGTGAACCAGCCCCGCGCCCAACCGGCTCACCGCGTCCGCCACGCGAAGACACGGCGTTTCCGCGCCCAGTTCCGGCGAGTTCGCGGCACGAAGGATTTCAGCGGTCAGACAGGGATCGGTGGATATAAGGGCGGCCATGCCCTCCGCGGACTCCGAGGCGTCCAGCGAAAGCTCCAAAACCTGCGCAGCCACGGATGGCAGCGTAGGAAGATGCTCCAGCTGGTCAATCCTGCACTTAAGTTCGCTTTTATTCACCGATTATGCAGCCCCGCACGTTAGCCGGTTCGGGTGCGCATCCACGTCTCTTTGCGCGGTGCAAGCCTGAACGCCTCGCACCACGGCACGCGAATTTCTTCCGATCCGATCTAGCAGCCCACTCCATTCGAGTCTATGCCGAGTCAGTACGCAAGTCAAGAAAAACCCGATTCACATTCCGCCCGTCTTTTGCGCCTGGTGAAGCTCTATTCGGTTACCTTCGCACGACTTACGTTTCCCGCGAACCGGACCCGGGCCTCCCGCACGCGCCAGAGGTCACCCTCAAGTGCGAGCGCCCGCTCGGGAGCGTCTCGATATCGATCCCGCCCCCCAACCGTGTCGTACTGAATGTCGCCCGATAACTCTACCGTCATCACGCCGTCCTGCCACTCCGCGGCCACCGTGGCGGCCTCCGGAATGCTTGCGCGCAGGGTTCCATCCGGCGTGGTAACCGTCAATCGTGTTCCGTCAATCCACGTAAACATATCCGGCCCGCCAAACACGGCAAAGGCCGCATCGCTCTCCACGTGCACCCCGTCGAAGTCCGCCTCGCCCGGGCCCATCAGCACGTAATACGTGCGCGTCCCGGTCTCCAGCGCCATCGACTCCACGTTCCCCTTCCCCGCCGTCACGCCCCGAAGGTTCGGCACCGACTTCCACGCATCCCACACCGCCACGAACGCCGCATCGTCGTGCCGGCGAACGCAGAGCGTCGAACACGGAGGATGTTCCTCCGTGATTACCGCGTTATCGATGGGGTACGTTTGCAGGGCGTATACCTCCGTGCCGGGGCTCCCCAACAGGGTGAGTCGCGACCTAACGTCGTCCACAGTCCAACTGCACGTCCAGGATCCGTCCGTGGTGGCGAAGAGAGCCCCCTCGCGGCCGTTTACAACCCAATCCTTGGGCGAAAACACGCGCTGCCGCATGGGCATGGAAAACTCCGGCGACGCACCCGCGTGGTTAACCATCCAATCGTGCTGCGCGCCGCCTTGCACTCGGAAGCAATCCACCGTCACGTCCTCAATCACAGCGACGCTTCGACGGTATTGTTCCGTCTGCTCATAGAGTTTATCGGCACGAACCTCCGTAAATTTCACTGTAGAACCAGAAAAGAAATACTTGACAGCGGGGATCTCGGTTTCTTCGAGTTTCTCACCTTGCTTTTGCGACGCCTCGTCCACCGTCACCGTTGAGTGCGAAGGACTTAGCGTGCCAAGCACCCGCGTAACGCTTTCGTTGTACGGAGTCGCCTTTTCAAGTGCCAAGAGTTTCCCCTGTGAAAAAAGCGCAAGGGTCAGCCGGTCCGCGTGCTGGTGGCCGCCCCCAGGAATCAATGCGTTCACCCCCACCCACACGCGATTCCCGTCCCAATCGTTCCGCAGCGACACCCAGCCCGACGACAGGTACGAGCTGGTATACGGCACGTAGTGCTGCCGGATCTCCGGCGCGCCGAACAGCAATCCCTCCCACGTCCGCTTGCCTTCACGCAACGCCTCGTAATCCCCGATGGCGTCGATATGCAGGTAGCGGTATCCCACCTCCGCGGTCATGTAATAATCCGCCATGCCGCTCCGGGAAATCGTCGAGTCCCCCACCACCGTCATCGTCCGGTCCGGCATCGCCATCGACAAAAACCACCACAGCGCCGCCGAAAGCACCCGCCCGCCTTCCGTGTCCGTCGTGCTGAAGTCATACTTGTCCGCCGGAAAGCGCTCCGGGTCCATCCGCACCAGGTTGTGCGACAACACCGCCAGGTTGCAGAACGCGTGCATCGGATACAGGTGATAGCCCGAGCACAGCTCCCAGAACGCCCCGTCCGGCTTGAAGTGTGTCGCCACAATTCGCCGCAGGCTTCGGTGCTCCGGCTGACGTTCCGGCGCGTAATCCCCGTACCCGAAGCACCAGTCCACCAAATCATCGCGCTCCAGCGCCAACGCCGTTTGCAGGACGGTCCAGTGCCACGCGTACACGTTGTTATGGTCGTAGGTATAGATGGGATCAAGCATGATGTCGTTCAGCAACCGTTCCAGCACATCCCGCTCGACGCGCGCCCGCTCCCCCGCGTCCATCCGCGCCCGCAACAATTCATACGCCACCGCGAGGTCATTCAGAATCTTGTTGTCGCCCTCGCGGTGATACGTCAGAATGCGCCCGTACTGCCCCTCGAGGTCCTTCTTCAGCGTCGGCAGCACCTCCGCGAACAACAGCAGGATCTCTTCCGCACGATTCAGGTAGGATTCGTTCCCGTCCACCTGCCCGACGACCGCCAAGTCCACCGCCACCGACGCCGCGTTCTGGTAAAACATGCAGATCCAGCCGTCGTACATCGTGCCGTGATAGGAATCGTCCGCCTTGTAGATGCCCGCGTCCGTCTCCGCCGGGAAGGTCTTGTTGCACGTGGAACAACGGAATTCGGAAGGATTAAACGGATCAAAATCGAGCCGCGTCCGATCGTCCGGACACGAGAAATTGTGGTAGACGTTCCCTCGCTTGCGCGGAAACACCGTCCGAAGCGTGTCCGACGGCGCCTCGGCCCATTTCCCCAGCGCCGACCGCCGCGCCGCGTACACGTCCTGCGCCCATCCGCCAACGGCTATCTTCGCCCGCACCTCGGACAAGGTCTGCTCGGTAATCAATCCGGCGGGATGCGTCCAATCCGCGGCCCCGATCAGGGCCGCCACCACAAGCGCCATCATCGCATGCGTCCTCCACCCAAGAAGCGCATGATAGCTCTTTCGAGGAAGTTACGCGAGATTACCCTCTTCCGTGCGTTTGGCGCCGCGGGCCATCATCCGAATCACCAGCCCCACCATTGCCAGCAGCGCGCCAAGGAAAACGCAGATCATGCCGCCCCAATAAATGCCCGCCGCCAACTGGCCAATGCGCCAGTTGAGCCCCGCCAGGATGCACCCCGCGCCAATCACACCCAGTGCAACCCCGATCAGCGTGTAATCCTGCGGCGCCGAGTCCACCTTCGTCAGCCCAGCGAAAAGGTCCTGCGCCTCCCCCGGCGACCCCGCCAGTTCAGGGGTGTTCTCCAGCTTGGGCTGCCCGGCTAGGCGCTGTCGAGAGTTGAGCCACGCCGTCACGATCGAGCGCTC
>JAVEWL010000060.1:0-14808 GCA_034004565.1 FCB group bacterium
GCTGCCCCACACGGCCTCTTCCATTGGGTTAGGGGGTCTTAGCGAAAGGACACGCATCGGCGTCCTATACACGGAACGCAAGCACGCTTCTGTACAATGACCGACGGGGAGATTGCCAGATGACCGACGCCGTGCTGTTCAACAAGTGGCGAAGCGAACGCGACGCCGAGGCTTTCCGCGAATTGGCTTCGCGTTATTCGGGAATGGTGTATGCCACCTGCCTGCGCGTGTTGCGCAACCCGCAGGAGGCCGAGGAGGCCGCGCAGGAGTGCTTCGAGAAGCTTGCGGGTGCGCCGCACATTACCGCGCCCTACCTGGGGCCGTGGCTGCACAAAGTGGCCACGAACCGGGCGCTGGACCGTCTGCGCCACGAGGGACGCCGCCGAGCCCGCGAGGACCGCTACGCCCTCGAACGCGGGGCCGACCACACGCCCGAGTGGGACGACATCTATCCCCTCGTGGACGAGGCCATCGCGGAGTTGCCGGAGGAGTTGCGTGCCCCGCTGGTACATCACTTCCTGGAAGGCCGCACGCACGAATCCATCGCGCAGGAATTGGGCGTACCCCGGCCTACGGTGACCTATCGCATTCAAAGGGCGCTGGAACGCGTGCGGCAAACGCTCAAGCGCCGAGGCGTCACGGTTATGAGCGCGACCTTCGCGACGCTGATGGGCGAAAAGATGGCCGAAGCGGCCGTGGTGCCGGCGGCGCTGGAAGCCGCGCTCGGACGTATCGCCGTGGCGGGTCTGACGGCAGCGCCCGTTGCCGCGGGTGGTGCGTTTGCGCTGTTCGGAAGCGTGGCGGCCAAGGTGCTGCTGGGCGCTGCGGCATCAGCACTGGCGCTGGGATTGGCGTGGCACACGTTTATCGCCGATGACACCGTCGCAACCCCGGCAGCCCCGGTGGAGCAGGCTAATGCGCCGTTCGAGAAGGAGGCAGCGCCGAAACCCGTACCGGCGGCCACCGCTCCTTCCCCTGCCCCTGCTGCAGCCGCGGCGAACGTACCCCCGTCGGAAGGCGGCGTGCTCACAGGGCGGGTCTATGACGCCAAGACGACTCGCGGCATTGCGGGAATCGATGTTATGGCCATGCACATCGAAACGAACAACGGCGATTCGGCCATTTCGGATAAGGACGGCCTTTACCGCATAGCGGGATTGCCTCCGGGAACCTACAGGGTGCAGCTCACTGGACACGTGGAGGGCTATGCGGAGCGGCGGACGCGAAGCGTCGAGGCCACCGTTGCGCTGGAAGAGCCGGCCGGAGGAGTCGATTTCGCGGTGCAACCGGCTGTCCCTGTCCTGGGTCGCGTCGTTTCCGCCGACGGCGCACCGGTCGAAGGCGTAAAAGTGGGCGCAATGTTTCAGGATGACCCCGAATCCGTCCGCGCGACAACGAAAGCCGACGGCAGCTTCCGGCTCGATATGAACGGCCCCGGCAGCGGTCTGCAAATTGTCGCCAAGTCCGAGACCTTTCAGAGCAAACTTGAGCGTCGCGATTCTTTAGGTCCGGAAGGTCTCGATGGTGTCGAGTTAGTCTTGACGGAACCGCTGACGGCCGTCATCGAGGGAAAGCTGCTCCTGGAGGACGGTCGGCCTGCCGCAGGCTACTCGCTGCACCCGGAAAGCGGATCCACTGGCTATCTCGTTGGTCTTTCGGATGCCGATGTCGGGCCGGACGGAGCGTTCCGAGTAGACAAGCTGGCCGCCGGCACCTATGACTTCGTCTACGAAAAGCCGGGCCAGGAGATGTGGAACAGTTCCGATACGGTGGGCGAGCTGACAGTCGAAGAGGGGCAAGCGCTCAAGGACGTCGTGTTGCGGATTGGGCGCGAAGAGGGGTTTACCGTTTCGGGCCGCGTCGTCAACAAATCGGGACAGGGCATCGAGAAGGTTCAGATCACCGCCAACGCAAAGAACGGGCTTCGCCTTACCAGCACCGACACACAAGGCGCTTTCGTGCTGCACGGTCTCGACGAAGGCCTTCAGTATATTCAGGCCCAACCGGAGTACGGCACGTACTCCCCCACTTCGGCGCCGGGCGTGCCCGCGGGTACGCGTGACCTTACCCTCGTGCTAGAGGGTGTGGGTCGGATTGAGGGCCGGGTGCTGAACGCGCGCGATGGGAAACCGCTGACATCCTTTGAGACCTACCTCTCGACGAGCGGACGCCCGGAATTCCATCCCGACCTGCTCATCAACCGGAGAGACGTCAGTGATCCGGATGGAAAATTTGTGCGAGAGAAGGTTTCCGTCGGCCCGCAGACGATCATTGTGAAGGCTCCCGGTTACGCACCGATGGTGCAGGTGGTCACCGGGGTGGCGGACCAGACGGTTGCCTGCGCGGACTTTCGCCTCGAACCGGCCGCGCGCCTCGCGGGCCGGGTAGTAGACGAGGAAGGCAAGCCGGTGAACGGTGCGGGCATCTATGCCGACAGCTACAGCACCTGGATGAGTTCCGAGGAAGCCCTGGCGCGCACCGATGCGGACGGCCGGTTCTCGATGGACCTTTTGTCGGACGCGACGCATGTGATGGTGTACGCGGTAACCCTGCCGCCGGTTCGGGTGCCGATTCGGGAAGTCGAGAACATCGTCCTGCGCAAGGGCGGCGTGGTGGAAGGACGGGTCACCGTCAACGGCAAGCCCGCGGAGCGGTGCGCGGTTTTCGACATGGCAGACGTTCGCCGTTTTGTGCAGGCAATCACAGGCCCGGACGGCGCATACAAACTTGAAGGCGTTGCGACCGATACGACGGGGATCCGGGCGCGTCTGGAAAGCCGCGAGATTACGCAGGAGGTAAGTGTGGAGGCCGGTGCGACGGTAATCGCGAACTTCGACTTCTCCGGAGGCAATGCCGTTGTGGAGGGAAGCGTCAGCGAGCAAGGCAAGCCGGTTGCCGACGGCATGGTTACGCTCAGTGTTGAATCCGACGCGGGCACGGAGAATTTCACGGCGCGGGTTGACGAAAACGGCGACTACGTCTTCCCCAATCTCGCGGCCGGGCACGCCCTCATTACGTACATGGGCTACGAAGAAAACAGGAGCACCGTGCGCCGCGCTGAGTTTGACCTCGCCGCCGACCAGACCTTCCGCCACGACTTTGAACTGTATGCGCCGGGGTCGGTCAACGGCCGCGTGGCCGGTGCGACGGCGGGCTTCATGAGCATGGTGCTTCTGCTCACGCCAGATGTCGAAGTCCCCGTGAAGTTGGACAACACGGTGTTCCGCGAGGTTTTTGAGCGCAATGCGCTGAGCACGGCCGCGTGCGAGGCCGACGGTTCGTATGAGTTGAGGCGAATCCCGGCCGGCAAATGGCTCGTCGTGGCAGTGTTGGTGGAACAGGGCGAGAAAGATCCCCTCCCGAACGCGCGAATGGCCTCCGCAACGGTCCAGGTGGACAACGGTCCAGTTACGCTGGACCTTAGCCCGCAGTAGGGACCGGCGGCTGAGCGGTCATATGTCTTATGGGTCCCATGGGTCGTATAGGCCCATGGGACCTGTTGTGTCTTCTGGAATTTCTCTTGTCAAAGAGCAAAGCCTCGTCGTCCTATACACGGAACGTAAGGGCGTTTCGGTAGAATGACCGATGGGGAGATCTCCTGATGACCGATGCAGTGCTGTTCGATAAATGGCGAAGCGAACGCGACGCCGAAGCCTTTCGCGAGTTAGCCACGCGCTATTCGGCGATGGTGTACGCCACGTGCCTGCGGGTCCTGCGCAACCCGCAGGAGGCCGAAGAGGCGGCGCAGGAGTGTTTTGAAAAGCTTGCCCAGGCGCCGCGGCTGGATGCGCCCTACGCCGGCCCCTGGCTGCACAAGGTGGCGACGAACCGCGCACTGGACCGCCTGCGGGTCGAGGGGCGTCGTCGAACGCGCGAGGACCGCTATGCGCGCGAACGCGATACCTCGCTGACGCCCGAGTGGGAAGACATCTACCCGCTTGTGGACGAGGCTATTGCCGGGCTACCCGAGGAACTGCGGGTTCCGCTCGTGCAACACTTCCTGGAGAATCGGACGCACGACGCCATCGCCCAGGAACTGGGCGTATCGCGCACAACCATTACCTACCGCCTGCAAAAGGCCCTGGAGCGCGTGCGGCGCACATTAAAGCGGCGCGGCGTGAACATTGCGGGCGCGGCGTTCGCCACAATGCTGGGCGAAAAGATGGCGGAAGCCGCCGTGGTTCCCGCGGCGCTTGAGGCGGCGATTGGCCGCATTGCCGTGGCGGGTTTGAAGGTTTCACCCGTGGCCCTTGGGGGCGTTTGGGTGCTGGCTGGAGGCATGGCGGGGAAGGTATTGCTGGGCGCGGCCGTGGTGGCGATTGCCACGGGATTCGCATGGCAACTGTTCGTTCCTGAACAATCCGCGCCAATTGTGGCGCGACACGTCGAGGCGGATCAGGCCGCGGCGACGGAGGAGACCGGTTCGTCACCAAAGGCAGTCGCCGCGCAAGCGAAGCAGGCGCCCGTCACCGCGACGGCAACGGTCCCGCAAGCCGCCGAGGAAGGATGCACCATCGCCGGCCACGTATACGACGTCAAGACAGGTCATGCCTTGGCGGGGATATACGTCCATGCGGACCTTGCGCAGGAATGCAAGGGTTCCAAGGCCATTTCGGGGGAAGACGGCGCTTATCGCATCGTCGGCCTTGCACCCGGAACGTATCGGGTAAGGGCCAGTCCAGGAGACAATTACCTGAATGATCCAGAAAGAGGGTATCGGACATTCGAGGCATCGGTCGATCTTCAAAATCCTGCGGAGGGGATCGATTTCAGGGTGGACCCCGGTGTTAACATCTTCGGGCGCGTTGTGTCTGCCGATGGCAAGCCGGTTTCCGAGGCGCAAGTGGGCGCAATCCTCGGCGAGGTTTCCGGGATGGGCCGCACACAGAGCCAGGTCGATGGCAGCTTCACGCTGAACATGCAGGGGCCGGGGACGAACCTCCGGATGCTGGCGAAGTCCGAGGATGCGCAGAGTTTACTATGGCATCGAGATGGCCTTGGGTCGGAGGGGCTCAAGGGCGTCGAGCTTGTCCTGACGGAACCGCTCACGGCCGGCATCGAGGGCAAATTGCTGCTTTCCGACGGTAGGCCCGCCGCTGGGTATTCAGTGCATCTGCAGTCGGGCGTGATGAGCTTCCTTGTGAACCTTTCGGAAGCGAAGACCAACGCGGACGGGACTTTTCAGCTCGACAAGATTGCGGCCGCTACCTACGAGGTTGGTTTCGGAAGCCCCGGGGAGTTGGGTTGGTCGTTTCCCGATGGACTGGAGAAACTGACGGTCGAGAAGGGAATAGTACTCAAGAACGTGGTGCTGCGTCTTCCCGAGACGAAGGATGTCTTTAGCATTACCGGACGAGTGGTTGACAAGACCGGGAAGAGTCTCGAAGGAATACGCGTCGTATCGAAAGGACCCGGCAATACATCCGCCGGGGAGCGTGGCGCCCTCACGGACCGGGAAGGGGCGTTTACGCTGGACAGGTTGGCGGAAGGCAGCTATTCCGTGAAGGCAGACTGCTTCGACATCAAGTCACACTCCCCCGCTTCCTTTCCCGAGGTGCAGGCGGGCACACAAGGCCTGAAGATAGTTCTCGATGGCCTGGGCCGGGTTGAGGGGCGCGTAGTGAGCGATCGAGACGGCAAGCCTATCTCCGAGTTTGAAACCTACTTTTCAGAAGGGAAGAACAAAGTCGTTGACCCGCAAATGCTAGCCAATCGCGGGGACATCAAAGATCCCAATGGCGCTTTCCTTCGAAAAGACGTATATACGGGTACGCAGACGTTTGTCGTCAAGGCGCCGGGATACGCGCCCGCCTTGCAGGTGGTCGAGGTGAAGGAAGGCCAGACGACCACGGCTGCGGAATTCCGGCTCGAAGCAGCGGCGAAGCTTGTGGGGAACGTGGTTGACGAGAACGGCAAGCCGATCGCGAACGTGGGAATCTACCTGAATGTGCAACCCGGAATAGGTCAAGGGAATGCGTTGGCCCTTAGCGGCGAGGATGGAACATTCTCCCTGGAACTTCCCTCACCGCAGGTGAGGCGTTTGCACGCGTATCTACCCGAGTATCCGCGAGTGAACGTTGGTATCGATCAACTTAAGAACATCGTCCTAAAGAAGGGCGGATTTCTAGAAGGGCACGTAACCCTTGACGGCCAACCGTTGGAAGGCTGCAACGTCATCGGAAACTCGGGCAATTTCGCAACGACAGCACCGGACGGTTCCTATCGCTTGGGGCCGCTCGCAACGGGCACGGTCAACGTGGGAGCAAGCTGGAAACGAAGGGAACGGAACGCGCGTCAGGATGTAACGATTCAGGCAGGCGGCACGGCTGTGTTGGATTTTGCCTTCCCCTCGGCAGACGCCAGCATCGAGGGCACGGCAATGATGTCGGGGAAACCCGTCGCCGATGTCCAGGTAGTCTTGAGCGTCGACACGGCCGCGGGCGAAGAGTCCTGCAACACGAAGACCGACGCGAGTGGGCATTACCTCTTTAGCAGCGTGCCGCCCGGCACCGCTCACCTGGCTCTTGTCGGCACTACTGATGAACGCGAAATGGCTATGGGACGGGCAGAGTTGGAATTGGAGCCCGGCGCGGCAGTCCAGCATGACTTTACGCTGGGAGGGCCGGGCACTATCACTGGTACCGTGACCGGCGTCCCCGCCGATTGCCACGCCATGGCAATTCTTCTTCCTCAAGATGCCACGCTTCCTGCAAGCATGGATATGCCTGCGTTCAATAAACTGATGCAGCGTCAGGCGCTCGGATTTACGGGCTGCGGTCAGGATGGAACATACAAGATCACACAGGTGTCGTCCGGTGACTACATCGTGTTAACGGTGGTCATGCCGCGGGTCATAACGCCATCCGATCCCGCATCCGCAGCGCCGCTTCTAACGGATAGCGCAACGGCGCATGTGGGAGACGGGGCGGTAACGGTAAATTTGGCGCCTCGCTAATCAGCCGCCATAGCTGATTCGGTAGACGGCGCCCGCTTTGTCGTCGCTGACGAGGAGGGCGCCGTCGGGCATTACTTCGACGTCGACGGGGCGGCCCCAGGCGCTGCGGTTTTGGAGCCAGCCTTCGGCGAAGGGGGTGTATTCGACGGCGTGGCCGTTTTCGAGGCGGACCATCATGATGCGGTAGCCGATGGGCGTCGAGCGGTTCCAGGAGCCGTGTTCGGCGATGAAGATTTGGCCTCGGTAGGCTTCGGGGAATTGGGTGCCGGTGTAGAAGCGCATGCCAAGGGCGGCGACGTGCGGGCCGAGGTTGATCTCAGGCTGGACGAATTCGTCGCAGTCGCGGCCGGTGAATTGGGGATCCTGGACGGTGCCGGCGTGGCAGAAGGGAAAGCCGAAATGCAGGCCGGCCTGCGGCGCGCGGTTGAGCTCGTCGGTGGGGACGTCGTCGCCCATCTGGTCGCGGCCGTTGTCGGTGAACCACAACTCGTTGGTCTGCGGATGCCAGTCGAAGCCGACGCTGTTGCGGACGCCGGCGGCGAATACTTCGAGGCTGGAGCCGTCGGGGTTCATTCGCATGATGGTCGAGAATATGGGGTCCTCGGGGTTGCAGACGTTGCAGGGCGCGCCAACGGGGACGTAGAGCTTGTCGTCGGGGCCGAAGGCGATGTATTTCCAGTCGTGGCCGCCGGTGGGAAAGCCGGTGTAGACGACCACGGGTTCGGGCGGGTTGTCGAGGTTGGCTTCGATGTTGTCGTAGCGCAGGATGCGGGTGCGCTCGGCCACGAACAGGGAGCCGTTGCGGACGGCGACGCCATTCGGGGTGTCGAGGCCGCTGGCGACGGTAATGACGCGGTCGGGCTTGTGGTCCTGATTGTTGTCGCGCAGGGCATAGACCTTGTCCCCGTTGCGGGTACCGACGAACAGCGTGCCGGCGGGCGACAGCGTCATGGAACGCGCATTGGGGACTTTGTCGGTGTAGACGGCAATCTGGAAGCCCGCAGGCAGGGTAATGGTATCGAGACGAAGCGCGGGATTTGCTCGCGGACAGGAAGCGGATGTCAATAGTATGGGAAGGGCAAGCATTAGCGGCACGTATCGGCGCACTGGAAGTCGCATTGGGACACCTCCTCTGGTGAGTTAACAGTCTTCTGAAACGCTCACCCACTCCCGCCGCGTCCCCTCGTGGAACTTGCGTTCGCCCCACGTTGCGTGTAGAACGATCATTGTTGCCTACGCGACGACCGCTGTCAAGTCATGCGACGCTCTACGACACCAAACGGGATACTCGTCATGAACCTTATTGAAAGCACCGATCTGCTCGTCGGCGATTTGGCGCCGCTGACGTTTTCGTCGCCGGTGGCGTATGTGTACAACCCGCTGGAGTATGCGCGGGCGCCACACGAACTATACCTGAAGAAGTTCGGCCAGGGCCGGCGCGAGGTGGTGATGTTCGGCATGAATCCGGGTCCCTGGGGCATGGTCCAGTCGGGTGTGCCGTTCGGGGATGTGCCGTCCGTGCGCGATTGGATGGGCATCGAGGCGCCCGTGGGCCAACCCGCCGAACTGCATCCGAACCGGCCGGTGCAGGGCTTCAAGTGCAAGCGCCGCGAGGCGAGCGGGATGCGCCTGTGGGGCTGGGCCAAGGAGACGTTTGGTCCCGCCGAGCGCTTCTTCGAGCGCTTCTACGTCGCGAACTTCTGTCCGCTGTGCTTTTTCGACGAGGACAGCGCGAATCGCACACCCGACAAGCTCGCGCGTGGCGAGCGCCCGGCGCTATTGGCGGCGTGCGATGCGGCGCTGAGGCGCACGGTAGAGATTCTGAATCCGGCGTATGTGGTGGGAGTAGGCGTCTTCGCCGAAAACCGCGCGCGCATTGCGCTGGACGGCATGGAGATTACGATTGGGCGCATCCCGCACCCCAGTCCCGCGAGTCCGCTGTCGCACCACAATTGGCCGGGTCAGGTGAACGATGCGTTGCGGGCACTGGGGGTGGAGTATTGATAGGAACGAAGAACGAAGAACGAGGAACGAGGAAAGAAAAGGCCGGAAGAGCAAGCTATCCAACCTTTCCGGTCCTCTCTTTCCTCGTTCTTCGTTCCTCGTTCTTCATTTTTTCTTCTTGATGAATTCCTCGATGCGGGTGTCGGCGACGTAGAGTCCTTCGATTACGGCGTGGCCGTTCAGGACGCGGACAGTGACGTAGGCGTCGTCCACGGTGGCGCGGGAGTGTTCCATGTAAGCGTACTCGGCTTCGGGCGCCATGTATTCGTTCATGTAGTACCGGTCAATGGGCAAATCCACATGCACTTGCGGGCCTTCGATATACCGGATGCGCACGACGATGTAATCTGGACCTTCGGGCTTCTTCGGCGTGACGCGGCTGATGTGCGCGAAGCCCTGGCTGTCCTCGGTCAGTTCGGCATAGGCGCGCTGGTTGGTTTCCCAATGCACGTCGGGGTCGGTGGGACCCATGGTTTCGGCCATGCTGAGGGCGACGTAGCGGCCGCGGAAGGCGTCGGCCGGGACGACGGGCGCGGTTTTGAATTTATACAGACGGCCCTCGCGGAGCACGATCTCGTGCTGGGCAATCATCGACGCGGGAACGGCAATCTGCACGACCGCCAGGACGAGAAAGAGGCCCAAAGTGGTTTTCTTGCTCATGCGGCTTCTCCGTGGTTGCGCTGGCCGCGGCGCCACAAGGCGATGTTGGTCCCGATGAAACACAGGCCCAATACGATGAACGCCACGCCGCGGACGATGAAGTCGATGTCGCTGTCGAAGAAGCGCAGGACAATCAAGGCGGCGATCATGAACATGCCGCCGTTCACGACGGCGAGCCGGCCCGAGCGAATGCCCACGGCGAGGGTGCCGACGCCCAGCACGAGCACGTAGAGGTTGTACAGCGTGAGCGGCAGCTCGGCTCCGGCTTCCGACGCGAGCGCGTAGCCGGCGGCGGCGACGATAAACGAGGAACCGTAGAGGAACGCGCCGGGACGCCCGCGCAACGCGAGCCGCAACAACAATGCGGCCGCCACAAGCGGCAGGGCAATCGCCAGGATGTAATCTTCAAGCACGTGAAATTCGTGTGGGTAATACCAGGTCCGGTAGTAGTGCCAGCCAATCTCCCGCCAGGGCCACCGGAAGCTGAGCAGCAGCGCCAGGATGCCCGTGGCGGCGGCGCCGAAGGTGTGGAAGGGCCGGCGCCAGATTCCCTGCCAGCCGGATTGCCATTGCAGTCCAGCCAGGTACATTGTTGCGAACAGACTTGCGTAGATAATCACCCACAGGCCCGGCAGGCTCCGCACCAGGGACACGCCCGTACCTGCGGCGAGTCCGGCGCAGAGAAGCCACCCCAATAGCACGGACCTTGCCGAGTATCGATCGCGCCGCCACTCCATCGCGAGGTGCGGTACGGCCAACAGCATGAGCGGATAGAAGTAAACGCCGCGCTGGCCATCCATTTGCGAGGCTATGGCCCAGCCCACGACGATGGCAATGTACAGTCCGGTCGGCACGACGGCCTGAAGCAAGTAGCCCACCGGCAAAACCAGCCACAGCCACGTGAAACAAAAGCCGGACAGGCTGCCGGGCACGTTGTAGGTCTGGCCGATGAGCGCAATGGCCGCGGCCACCGAGACGACGAGAAAGGCGCCGATTCCTTCGCGCATGGCCTGTGAACCGGGCCGCCGCAGGAGTGTGTAGACCGCAAGGGCCTGTGCGGCCACGAGCGGCATGAACGCGATGACGGCGCGCACGGGGCGCGAAAGCTGCTCCCAGTTGTTGGCGAGGATGAGAATGATGCCGAGACCGGTACACAAGGCGCCGAGCACGGCCAGCAACACGATGGCCACAGGCATTCGGCGTTTCTCGGGCAGCGCGAGGTAATGCGCGCGCATGCGTTCGGCATCGACGGGAGTGAGGACGCCCGACTCGACCAGCCCGGGCAATTCGTCGAGAAGCCACTTGATCTCTCTTGCGGGCATTGGAACCTCCACGGGGTTGCGCGGTGACTCCTATACTACCACGGAATCGCCGGTGCGGCTCAGGGCGCAACGGGGCTCGGCTCGGGCATACGGGTCGGAATCACCATTTTCTCGCCGCCCATTTCACGGACGATGTCCATCGCGCGGACGACCTTGCCGAATTCGGCGCCTTCGTCGGCCTCGAGCATCATCACGCTTCCGGGATCTTTCTTGAGGGTGTCCGCGATGGCGGCGCGCAGGCCGTTCTCGTCAACCTGTACACCGCCGAAGTAGTAGTCCCCGTGCCGATTTACGGAAATACTGGGCGTATCCTTGTTTTGCGGCGTGGCCGTGGCGGCCTGCGGCACGCTGATGTCCAGGCCCTGGTGCCGGCGGAACGTGGTGGAAACCATGAGGAAAAGCAGCAAAATAAACATCACGTCCACGAGGGAAGTAATGTTGATAAACGGTTTACGGCGATGGCGCCGGGTACCGAAAGCTCCGTCCATAGTGTACCGGTGACTCCCTTCGGCTTATTATTGTTTCGGTCGCACTCCCCCTTCGACCGTTTTTTCGGTATAATAGATTCGGTCCGCGCATTCTAGTCGCGAACCCCGGGAAAGGCAAAAATCGCATAAATCAACCTATCCCCATTTGCCAAATCGCCGTTGAGAGGGTACACTTTCGCGGGAAGACAAGTGAGGCGAGGGATTTATCGTTGGACCGTATCAGGGTTGAATCCGGGTGCTATGGTGTGCGCCGTTTGAACTTGCATCCCGCAAGAAGCAGCGGAAGTAAACTTGGACCGGTTTAGGGGGTCATGTTGGCAAATTATCGTGTCTGTGTGGTGGATGATTGTCCGGACACCGCGCAAATTCTATGCGACGGCTTGGAGTTGAACGGGTATCAGGCCGTTTCAGCCGCCACGGGTGCCGAAGCCCTGGAAAAGTGCAAGAACGAGCGTTTCGACTTGGTCTTGCTCGATATCGGGCTTCCCGACATCAGTGGGTATGAGGTCTGTCAGCGCTTGAAGGAAGCCCCGGAGACCGCCGACATTGTGGTTGTTTTTGTGACGGCGAAGGGGTCAAAAGAAGATATCGTCACCGGCTTCAAGTTGGGCGCGGCGGATTACATTACCAAGCCGTATAACCTCCCGATGGTAATCGTGAGAGTCGAGGCGGCCATGCGCATGAAAGAATTACAGGACAAGCTCCGGCAGCAGGATGAGATGCTGCAGGACACGGCCTACACCGACTCCTTAACGGGTTTGCGCAACCGCCGCTATCTTCTGGAACGCTTGCAGGAAGAGGTCGAGAAGGCGCACCGGTACAACTATCCCGTCTCGTGTATCGTCTTCGATCTTGATGAAATCGAGGCCTTGGACGATGAACTGGGCGCGGCGCCGCTGGACGATCTTCTGGCGGAAATGGGCTTGGCACTGCGGAACTATTCCCGCACGTTCGATATTGTCGCGCGCTACGATGGGACGCTGTTTGCCGCCGTGCTGCCGCACACGCCGCTTGATCAAGCGATCGGTTATGCGGACAAGATCATGCGTGAAATCAATTGCACGACCTTCGCCGACCCGTGTTTCCCCACGCAGGCCAAGGTCAGCGTGGGCATCGCGTGTTGCCGGAATGGCAATGCCAACGGCGCGGAATTCGTGCTCGGCGAAGCGATGCACGGCTTGCTCCAGGCCAAGAGCAAACCGGACAATCGCCTCGTGGCGAGGAACCTCGCCGAGGCTTGAATTGTAACTTAGCAAGAGTGAAGGCCCCGTGAGGCAGAAAGCCTTGCGGGGCCGTTGCTTTTTGGTGCGTTTACTCCTGTAGGCATACAGCAGGAAAGCAGGGACAGTTTCCATTTTCCGGTTTGGGCGGGCCGATGTTGGGGACGCTCCGGGAAGTGGGATGCGTGAGGGACTTCTTTACCGGCTATGGAAAATGGAACAGTCCCCGCTTTCCGGAAGCTCCCCTGATCGTGCCCCCTGCTACGCCTTTTTCAGTCGAGCGATCGCCTTCTGGCCGATATCGGTCCGGGAATGGGCGCCATCGAAGGCGATGCAACGGACGGCACGGTAGGCTTGATCGATAGCCTCGGGAATGCTGTCCGCGCTGGCGGTTACATTGAGCACGCGACCACCGGCGGTGACAGTCTGTGAACCGGCCTGCCTGGTGCCGGCGTGAAACACCGCCACGCCCTCAAGTTGCTCCGCGCTCGCAATGCCCGTGATGGGCTTGCCTTTTTCGTAGTCGCCGGGATATCCACCGGACGCCATCACCACGCTCACGCACGCGCCGCGGCTCCATTCGAGGCGCTGTTGCTCCAGAGTGCCGTCGCAGCAGGCCAACAGGATGGGCACGAGATCGGACTCGAGCAGGGGCAGCACCACCTGGGTTTCGGGGTCGCCGAAGCGGCAATTGAATTCGATGACCTTGGGTCCGTCGCTCGTAATCATGAGGCCTGCATAGAGCACGCCGCTGTAGGGACGTCCCGCTTCGGCCATGCCGTCGACGCAAGGTTGCAGAACGGTCCGGGTAATCTCGTCCAGCATGTCCCGCGTGATTAGCGGCGCGGGCGCATAGGCCCCCATGCCGCCCGTATTGGGGCCTTGGTCACCGTCGAAGACCGGCTTGTGGTCCTGGCTTGCAACCATCGGAATCACGGTGCGCCCGTCGGTGAACGCCAGGATGGACGCCTCTTCGCCGACGAGGCAGTCCTCGATGACCACGCGCCCGCCGGCTTCGCCGAAGACGCGATCCTGCATCATGGACCGGATGGCGTCGATTGCGGCCTCTTCGTCGCGGGCGACGACGACGCCTTTGCCCGCGGCAAGACCGTTTGCCTTGACAACGAGCGGCACGCCGTGGGCGCGAACGTATTCGACGGCGCGATTGGCGTCGTCAAATTCTTCAAACGCGGCCGTGGGAATGTTCTTTCGCGTCATGAGCTGCTTGGCGAATGCCTTGCTGGCTTCGAGTTCGGCCGCAGTCGCCCGGGGTCCGAAGACATTGATGCCTTCGGCGGCGAAACGGTCGGCGATTCCCCGCGACAGCGGATCTTCCGGCCCGACCACCACAAGTCCGACGTTCTTTTCGCGGGCCAGGGCGACGAGCGTATCGAAATCGTTCACGCCGATGTCGTGGCACTCGGCCAGGCGTGCGATGCCCGGGTTGCCGGGCGCGCAATGGATGCGCTCGACCAGCGGGCTCTGGGCAATCTTCCAAACGAGGGCATGCTCACGCCCGCCTCCCCCCACGACGAGAATATTCACAAACCTCTCCTCTTTTCGCCTGAGCTACCGGGTACCGACTCGGCGTCTTCCCCTCAAGTTTAAAGCACCCCCAAACAAGTTTGGGGGTGGCATGTTTACCGCTTCTGATTGTGAACCTAGTCCCTGGGCGGTTCGCAGCTTCTGAGGTACTCGGCCACGACCTTATCATAATTCGCCACGCACGCGAATGCTTCCTGCGCGAGGCGAAAGCGGGTCTGGAACGACACCTCGCCTTCGTGGGCGCGCAACTCGTGCATGACCGTGCTGTACCGTTCGGGATTGACCACGACCGTGACGTAGCGATGGTTCTTCGCCGCGGAACGGATCATCGCGGTACCGCCAATGTCGAGCTGGTCGACCACCTCGTCCACGGTGATGCCGGGCTGCTGCATGAGCTGCGCCACGGGGTGCAGGTTCACCACTACCATGTCGACCCACTTGAATTGGAACGCGTCCATCTGCTCGACGTGAAGTTTGTTGTCGCGCTGGGCCAGCAGACCCGCGTGCACCTTCGGATGTAGCGACTTGACGCGGCCGTTCAGCATTTCCTGAACGCCGGTGAAGTCGGCGATGCTGGTCGCGTCCACGCCCGCATCCCGCAGTTCGTGCAGGGT
>JAVEWL010000731.1:0-3180 GCA_034004565.1 FCB group bacterium
AGTTCCGCGGCGCGCTGCTTGAAGGACTCGGGACCATAAGCAAATTCCCAATGGGCCGTCATTGCATCGAGGCCCAACGCATTCAAGACAGGAACCATTGCCTGTCCCTGCGTACTCTGGGCGGGATAGGTGCCCTGGAACGTATCGCCGCAATCGCAAAAAAGTACACGCTCCGGGTTTGCGGCCCGAATTTGTTTTACGAGTGCGGCAATTCGGGCATATCCTCCCGCGGGACGATAAACTGCTTTACCACCCTGCCAGAACATCTCCTGGTGCAGATCAAGATAGGCATGGCTGTCGTTGAGTTGAATGACGGTGAGTGAATTTCCGCTTGTCATCATGCTAGAAAGGACCTCCAGCCAGCTTCTTCCACCATTGGCTGCAAAAACAGGATGTTTGGACTCCGGACAAGATGAGCCATAACGCCATCATCGTGTGTTTTTCGGGTCTTCGCGACATCTCGTGGGTAAGAATGGCACCAGAAAGGGAATCCAGTTACTCTTTGGGTGTTCCAAGAGCGCGACCTGTTGGCCACCGCGAAAAATACCGGATGCTCGCCACTATGGTACTGAACCACATCGAGCAACACAAGGGGTTTGTGTGTGACTGTCGTGACTCTCTGATAAAGTCACATCCTTAATAGGGACGGTCCCCCTATTTCAAGTGCGGGTAGCGCCCCCCTGTTTCCCAATCCACGGAAGGTGCCTGCTATTGCGGGGGAACACCCTTTGCCCGTTCCTTCATCTGCTTGGACGTGAATGCGATACTCAATTCGTTGGCTTTTCCCGTTTTGATCTTCTCTTTGGCATAGTCAATCTTGTAGCGTACCCGTTCCCAGGAAGAGGGTTTTATTCTTACTGATCCAAAATTGGCCGCATCCTGCGGGCTTGCCATCGTTTCGATTCTTTGCCGGGCATCCGCGTACCGCTGCTCCTCAGGTTTCTTGCCAGTATCGGCGTAGAAACGTTCCAGGTCGAGAAGCTCGCCGTAGGCACAGGATCGGCACAAGGCGTCACTGCTATTCTGAGCACAGAAGGTCAACTCTTCGCATACATCCTTCCCCAGGGAGACCGCTGCATACTTCAGATTCTTAACCGCCTGCATCCGATTGTAGAAGTCCAGAGACGGGTCGTTGTTCCGATGGTCCAAGGCCAATTCGACGGTCGGAGGCAACGCTCTTTCGTCGCCGCAGCGAAGCAGGGCTCTCAGTATTCCGATCCTTGAGGCTGTACCGACAATCCCGTCTCCAAAAGTGAGGCCCTCGCCTCCGCCTTCGCCCCACGTGAGCGGCTTTCTGGAGTAGAGACTCCAAAGTTCGTCGTTGAACCTCGAATAACCCAGCTCCCCGATTGTGCCGATCGTGACTTCGTATTGAGGTTGCGGCGGTTCAAGTCGAGCCTTTCCTTCCTCATCATATAGCGCGGCGTGAAGCGCCTTCTCGACACCCACTTCGCTCAGTTCCTGTCCTGTCTCCTGGGAGAACGCCTGGGTGAAACTATAGACGCCCAGATATAGTTCGGAGTTTCTTTCGCTGGCGGCACTAGATTCGGCGAGCGTAGTCAGACCGAGAATCATTAAGAAAAGGAATGCCCTACCCGAACGCAACAAACGCCACTTGCTATCATTGGCCATTTCCAAGATCTCCTCCATGGGCAAATAGGGGCGAATAAGGGACAGCCACCTATTCTCGCTCCTCTTAGAGCTTGGGAAAAAGGCGGCGGTCTCACCGTTCCCTTTTCCCTATTCGTTCTTTTCTAGGCTCCGCCGAGGAAATCGTAGCTGATCTTCTTCTGAATAGTGGACACCTGGGCGAAGGCCTCCTTGATGAGCGTGCCTTCCATGTGCGTGAGGCCCTTGGGATTGACCGCATTGTCGGGAGGCAGATTCTGTGCCGCGGCGTTTGCCTGATGGCCGAGGCGGACCTGCATCAGACAATCGTACACTTGCGTCGCCTCGTCGTGGAGCGACTTGCGCAGGATTCCGAGTTCCGTCAATTCGTGTATGCGGTCCAGGGTGTTGGTTTCGCCGACGCCGTGACGAAGCGCGTAGAGCCGCGCGAAGTTCACGACCGGCATCATGCCTTCCTTGATGTTAAAGGTGGGCGGGTGGTCTTTGGCCGATTCGACGACAATGTTGCCGAAGAACCCGATCGGAATCCTGTACTGAAGGGCGTATTGCGCGTAGTGAAGCAGGAACGCCGGCTCGGCCCCGAGTTCCTCGTCGATATGGCGGCGCAGCAGGGCCGCGTACTGTTTTTCGCCGTGCACCACGCGGAAATCGAAAAAGGTCATGCAATCGAGAATACTCTGCGGTTCGGCGGTCCGGACCCAGTCCGAAAAGTACCGTTTCCAAACGCGCAGCGGCTGACACCACTTGGGGTTTCCCGCCATGATGCCGCCTTCGCAGGCGGGATACCCGGCGCGGTCGAGCCAGTTACACACGAGCCCGCCGAGTTTGAGGAAGTACTCCTGTACGCCCGGCAGCGCCGAGTCGTCCACATCGTCGAAAATGATCGCGTTGTCCTGGTCGGAGGCCAGCGTCAGCTCTTCGCGCCCCGCGCTTCCCAGGGCGATGAACGCAAACTCCACGGGCGGCGGCCCGGCCTGTTCGATGGCGAGGTGAATCAATCTCGCCGTGATGGCATCCGAAAGGGTCGTAATCGAGCGCGTGATGTTGCGCGTGCGCGCCCCTCCCTCGATCAACGATTTCACGAGCCTCGGCAGTTCGTGCCGGACGGCCGCGATATCGTCCGGGGATTTCGCTTGCCGGACCTCCCGCGTCAGCACCGCGAGGGTGTAACGGTGGAAGTGAAGCAGTTCGCGTATGTCGATGATGCCGACGATTTGCCCCGTGTCGTCGCGCGCAACGAGATGCCGCAGGTTCTTCTCACGGATGGCGAGAATCGCTTCGTATACGGCGCTCTGATGCTGGATATACACGACCGGCGAACTCATCACGTGAAATACGGGTTCACCCGGCGACAGACCGGCGGCAACGACGCGTTCGCGAATGTCCCGATCGGTCACAATGCCCGTGGTTTCGCCTCCGGACGTGATCAAAATGGCGGAGGCGCCATGGCGCGTCATGATCTCGACGGCTCGCGAAATGGGTTCCCGCATCTCGCACGAAACGACTTCGGTAACGCAGGCCGTGACCGGTTCTTGGAGGAAGATGTGGGTG
>JAVEWL010000732.1:0-3179 GCA_034004565.1 FCB group bacterium
CTGGCTGACACCGCCGCATTTATCCTCGACGGCGTCCGCTACCACAACCACGACATCACCATTGCCTGGGCCCCCGCGACCCACCCCGACACGCCCGACGGCCTGACCGGTTACCGCGTCTACATCCACGGCCGCCTCGCGCATCAGTCCCAGGAGATCCCAACGAACCTCGAACTGCCCCTGACCTGAACCGCACTGGTATGTGGCACCCCCAAGTCGGCTTCATGGCTTGGGGGTGTTTGTCTCGAGAGAATCTAGGGTAGAGGCATGTCACCCCGCGCAATTCCCCGCGCGGGCTCCCTCTCCCCCTGGGAGAGGGGCGGGGTGAGGGCTCACACCACAGCCCCCAAGTTCCCCCAACATCAGCCTGGAGACCCGGTCGGGCTGAGGGAAGCTTTGGATCCGTCCGGTGCAGTGCCCACCGCAAAATAAAACGAACGCCGGGAGCCAAACGGCCCCCGGCGTTCCAGGATCCCCCTTCACCTCATCGTCGCCAGGAAATAGTATGAAGCGTTACTTGGTCGGCACGTCCAACGTCAATTCCGCCAGGTTAATCTTCGACGCGACAACCTGGCTGTTTACGTCGTTGCCGGTCTTCTCGCGCCACTCGTTGATGCCGATGATCGGGCCGCTCCAATAGTGCCCGCCCAGCAGGAAAATATCGTCATCACAATTCGAATAGATGGTGTTGTAGTCGCTGCGTACTTCCTTGACCTGAGCGGAATTCGAGTTCTCGATCCAAACCACGGGCGCGCCGTTGCAGTTGGTGAGCTGAATCTGGTTGTTCTCGATTTCAACACCGGTGTGATAAACCTGTCCCTGGTACGGATACTTGGGGTCGTACCAGCGCACCACAAACACGCCCGCAAAACGCGTGCGCTGCTCGTTCGAGATGATCACGTTGTCGTAGATCTTCACGTTGCGCATTGGCCGGATCTCATACTGATGCCCGACCGTGATACGTTGCGCATGCGCATTCAAGTCCACCGTCGTAAACAGGTTGTCGTGCACCTTGACGTTGTGCGCCACGCCCATCGACAGGAAGCACTCGCCATTCTTCAGCGTGTTCTGGGCCACCTCGATGTGTTCGATGGCCTGCGTGCTCCGAACGTTGGGGCCGATATCGAGCAGCAGGAAGTTGTACCTCGTCCCGCCGCCGTTGTGCGCGGCGCCGACCGTCTGCGGATCAATCCAGCCTTCGAAGTAGTTGTTCACGATCGCCACGTTGTTCGTGGGATTCAAGTAATTGGTGGCGCCGCTGATGCGAAGGCATACCCGTCCGAAGGCGGGACGCTTGAACGTGTTGCCCCAGTAAAGCGCCTTATCCATGTAGGACGTGTAAACAAGGTGGTCGTTACTGAGATCGAGGTAGTTGTTCAGCATCGCGAAACGGGCGGCCCGGGCGTAAATCATCGTGTCGCCTGAGTTCTCCATGTTGCATTCGACCACGAACACGCCGTTGATGCGGCGGCCCGTGTAGTCGCCGCTGAAACCGAACGCGCGGCGCATGTTCCTGACGTCGATGCGAAGGAAGAGCAGGTTAAACGACTGGCAGGTGCCCGCATACACTTCGCCCGAAGGAACCCCTTCCTTCGATGTGGTGCGGAACTCGAGGTCCATCATCGCGAAATGCGCCATGCCCGTCATGCCGATCTTGATGATCGGGGCCGTGCTCGTGCCCACCTTCTGGATGATCGGTTTCGCGCCCGTGCCGTACGCGCCGAATGAGTAGCCGTAGCCCGAATAGAAGCTCGCCGGATGCACTTCGCCCGCCAGCACCTCGAAGGTCTGGCCGCGCTTGAAGAGCACACGATCGCCCGGCTTGTAACGCGTGCTGTTAATGCCCGTGAAAGCCTTCGTCGCCGTCTTCCAGGGCCGTGTCATGCTCTTGCCGTCGTTACTGTCGCTGCCGATGGCGGAGTCCACGTAGTACGTGATCCCATTGGGCGCCAGCACGTCGATGCGCGTGTTCTGGTAGTCCTTGTTGCCATAGGCATCGTAAACCACGAGCTTCAACCAATAGGTGCCCGGCTTCTCGTAGACGTGGGCGCCGTTCATCGTGCCCCACATCTCCGGCGTGCCATCGCCATAATCCCATTTGTAGTTAACGATGCCCTCGCGCGGGGTGGAGGCCCAACCTTCGGCGAAGACGGGGAGAGGCGCGTAGAACTTCTTCAGCGAGGCGCCCGGCCACTTCGAAGCCTTGTATTGGGTGTAGTACGGATCTTCGTTGATCCGGAGAACCGCGTCCAATGCCATGGCCTGACTGGCCATTCCCAGCAACAAAAACACACACGTCCAGACTCTACTCATTTTCACGGAGCTTCCCCTTTAGTCGTTGGTACGGGAGGTTGATGATAGGCTTCTCGTGTGCCGCTCGGTGTCTCGCCTTCCTCCACAGGCAGCGGCTCGCCCCAGAGTATCGCTGCCCATCCTTGCAGACGTGTGGATTCGTGTGAGTCTTGAGCGGTGAAGGTTCCTACCTCTCCTCCGGTGTACCGCTCTACTGTGTACTTGCCCTACTGTCCCTGACCTGACATCAGTCTTGCTGCTTCCATGCACCCAGCGAACTCCGCACACGACCGCGCCATCAAACGTGGTTTCGAGTGGGGAGCGCCGCGACATCTCGCTCCGGCTTTCCATAGCCGGACAAGGTCAAAACTGTATGCCGTACTAGTGTTTCCCGAGCTTTTTGCTTCATTGAAGCAGTGCCCAGTGCTCGGTTGGACTCTTCGTCCGATGCCACGCGTACTGTAGCACACATGATACGAAAGCGCAACCGTTAGAGCCGCAGTATACGCAGACAACGCACAAAAGGCATAAAATCGCTTATTTATGCCCCCTCCTTGCGGGTATGAGGCTTGCAATAATAGAAATGCTTAGTTTGCGTAGGCGTGGCCGGGCCGGAGCCGCCCTATCCGGACCCCGGATGTAGCGGTTTGATGGAGTGTGTGCGGCTTTTTATGGAGCAATGTTTTAGAGAAATGGTAGTTCTGAGGAGTGCGAGTCGAGAAATCCTGTTTTCGAGTGGCGTTCCCGCCGCTTTCGCCGGGCTTGGGACAAAGGCGCAGTGCCGGCAGGCGGACGTTGCCTTATACACACAGAACAATGCGATATGGCAGTAGAGGGGAAGGCACACTGTAATTCAGGGGATTGTGGTGGACGCGGGCGCCCGCTGG
>JAVEWL010000733.1:0-3169 GCA_034004565.1 FCB group bacterium
CCCTCGACGTTCACGGAGTGGGCGATGTCGGGCGAGTATTCAGCCCGCGTGCTGAGCAGCGCCGCAAGGTGATAAATCGCGTGGATTTCAAACTCGCTGACGAGTCGCTGCAGGAGGTTGTTGTCGAGAATGTCGCCGACAATGGCGGCCGAGCACTGGTTTCGTAGTTCATCGTCCAGTTCCCGAAGATCCAATGCGACGACTTCCTTGTCGGCATCCTGGGCGAACCGTTCGATCAGGCCGTAGCCGACCTCACCTCGGGCGCCCGTGACCAAAATAACAGGCTTGCGCAACGGAATATCTCCAAAATTCAGAACGGGTGGTTTTCCCCTGGCTTAACCAGTGTACGTTGGCCGGAGCGGCCACCGCGCTACGGCGTTGCCGGCGCTTGGGATCCAAGCGGCTCCTCCGATACATGGTAACTGTCGGTTTCCTTCGGCAAGTGAAAGGTGGAATCCGGCAGATCGACGTTGATGCTCTTCTCCGTGAGATCCGGGAAATCGGCACGCGTCACCTTGTTTCCCGACGCATCCTCCGCAACGATTCGCAGGGGCAGATGTATGTCCCGCGATACGAAGTAGTCCAGGCGCCTGTAGTCGTCGGCCAGTGGAGAATCCGGCTTTGGGGCGCAATACAAATGGTCGCAGCCCTTGGGATCCCCCAATTGCGGCGGCACAAGCCGCACGACGAAGTTCTCGAGAATCTGCTCCCGGCGCTGCCCAAAGGGCATGGGAATGTTGGATTGCTCCAGGTCGAAGAAATCGGTCCGCTCGCCCGGTTCGACCACTTCGCGTTTGATGATCGTCTCGCTCTTCTCTTTCGCTTCGACCAGCCATCGATCGCGGAAGAGCCACCATTCCTTGTACGCGATCAAAATCCCGTCGATGCCGATCCTGTTGAATTCCACCATGAACATGGGGTTCGGCTCCGCGCGCTTGAACAGGATGGGTCCGGACTTCTCGGTCTCCGTGAGGTTCAATGTGTCGGCGACATGGTAGATGATCCGGCAGCGGATCGTTCGGACATCGCGACCGGCCGCCTCCATCCGGTCGAGGATCTCCACGACCGCCGCGGAATCGCTGACTGCCGCGGAATCGCTGACTGCCGCCCCGTCGGCCGGGGGCCCGTCGGTCGCCGGCTCGTCGGTCGGGGGTTCCGCTTCCGCGGGTGGCTCGTGTGCCGGTTGCGGCGTCTGGCCCGCGACAGCGGGCGCAACCGAAGCGGGGGTCGGTGAGGCGAGGTCGCTGCTCGCCATAAGGAACATTGCCAGCAAGAGCACATTAACCATGGATCGAATCCCCAAGTCCAGCCTTTTCGACGGCCGCAGCCAAACGACGTTACCGACCGGGCAACATGGTCGCCGAGGAGGCGAACTTGCGCGTGGCGCGCGCGTCCCGGACCGCGGGATCACAATGGAACGCGGCGGTTGCACACAAGGCATCGCATATATTGTAGGGCGGAACAGGCACGTTGCCGGGCGTGGTTTTAGATGATTTCAGTGGTTGCGGCAAGGCCGGAACAGGCCGGACCAACCGTTTCGGGGCCGGGTCCGTACCAGAGACACCGGAGGTAGCCGCAGTCGACTTGTCGCGCTGAATCGGCACACCAGGTTGCGGGTCGCCTTTTGGCGTCAACGCATGGAACTACCTCTGGCCACCGGCGGGTAGGGCGAAACCCAACCTGCGTCCCGGCGCTTGTGCCAAAGAGAATTGTCGGTTTGTGTCGGCGAGCTTGGCAACGCCAGGCTGCTAGATTGGCGCCACAAGTGCGCCGAGTAAAAAGAAAACACCTGAAGTCTCGGGGACTTCAGGTGCTTTCCGGAGGGGAAAGAAGCTTCGTTAGCTTCGTCAGCTTGCCTGTCTCGGGGGCGAGTGGGAAGGCGTTCAACAACGCAAATGGGACAATCCCAACTCCGTCGCCCCTCGGTTATAAGACTACGCGATTTTTGACTGTGAGCAATGGGGTGTATTCCTCAAAGCTGTACTTTTTTTGTGCCACATACCGGCAGAAAATTTCGTTCGGCGCGCCCGTCAATTCAAAAAGTGTCGCAAGCGCGACATTTTCACAAGCGCGCCGGAGCCGGACGGCCGTGACAGCGCCTCGTCATGACGCACGGATGGCATATATTCCCCATGCCGTTCAATACGGTGAATGCGATTGAGCCGAAAGCTGCAATCTATCACCGGATTCGCGAGCTTACCGGCCGGCAAGTGAAAATGGGACAATTGAGCGACGACCCAACGCCCTCGGTCACCGAGACACCGCACAATCGGCTGCAAATTTCGGGCCGAACTGGGGACTTGAGAGTGACATGAACATGTCATTTTCTCGCCCGACTCAGCCGGTTGAACGACTGTGATATTTTCTCACCGGCGATGGAGCTGGGGATGAAACCGTATGCCCGAATTTCCGCTCGGGCGACTCAGTGTCGCCGATCCGTCGGACCTGAACATACGCCGCCAAATCGAAAATCCAGGGCTGCCTCTCCAATGTCGAAAATATGGATATGGAGATGCCGCGTTTTTGTCTTGGCAGACGGGGCAAACGCATGACAATGCGTTCCAAGATATTGTTCATCACTTGCGGAACAGTTATCGGGCTGCTGTTCGCCATCTACTTCGCGTCGTCCTCGATCTTCCTGCGGAGCCACGCCCGCCTCGAAGTGCGCCAAACCGTCTGCAATGTCGAACGCGTCCTGGCCGCCCTGCACGACTCGCTCGACAAGCTGGGCGTTCTGGTCCACGACTGGTCCGCGTGGGACGACATGTACCAATTCGCCAACGACCGGAACAAGGCGTTTGTCCAAACCAACTTGGGCGACGGCACCTTCAATAACGCCAAGCTCAACCTCATTCTGGTTCTGGATCCGAACGGCCACTATGTTCACGGAAAATCATATGACCTCGAAAACGAGATCGAAGTGCCATTTCCTCGGGAGTTGGACGACTTTGTTCAGACGCATCGATCACTTTGGCAGTTTTCCGACGTCGACGGCAACTTGGAGGGCGTGGTTGCCCTTCCCTCCGGGTTGTTGCTTATCGCGAGTCGCCACATCTTAAGCAGTAACGACAAGGGTCCGTCCCATGGCACCTTGACCATGGGCCGCTGGCTGAATACGCCAATGATCGATCACATTTCGAGTGTGACCCAATTGACGATCGCAGTCGGG
>JAVEWL010000061.1:0-14709 GCA_034004565.1 FCB group bacterium
GCCGCAGCATGAGGAAGGTGGGGCCCGTGTCGAAGCGGAATCCGTTGAGGTGAATGGTCGCGTTGCGTCCGCCGACCTGCCCCTTGGCTTCGAACACGCTGACTTTCACACCCCGGTGCGCCAGGATCATGGCGGCGGTCAATCCGCCCGGTCCCGCGCCCACGATCACCACGTGCTTTTGCGAAGACTTCATATCGCCCACCTATGCCGCCAAACTGAACCGCAACCTTGTCTAACCCATGAGCCAATTGTAAATGAATTTGAGCCAGCGCCGCGAAAGCTTGAACGGCGGATAGCGCAGCGAAAAATCGGGCGTCCACGCTCGCCGCAGCACGGGCTTATAATGCGTGAACGTGTCGAACCCCGCCTTGCCGTGATACGCGCCCATGCCGCTCTCCCCCACGCCACCGAACGGAACGTCCTTCCCGAGCATGTGGCTGATGACGTCGTTGACGCACATGCCGCCCGAACTCGTTTGCGCCGACACAATTTCCTCGACGGCGCGATCGCGCGTGAAGAGGTACAGCGCAAGCGGCTTCGGCCGATCGCGCAGCAGGGCCAGCGCGTCCTCAATCTCCTCGAACTCCAGCACCGGCAGCACAGGACCGAAGATCTCCTCCCGCATCACCGGCGCCGCCGGATCGACGTCCACCATCACGGTCGGCGCGATAAACCGATCGCGGACGTCGTGATCGCCGCCTTGAACGATCCGGCCTTGCGGCAAATAGCCCACGATCCGCGCGAAGTGCCGGTCGTTGACGATCCGCCCGTAGTCGGCGCTGTCGCGGGGCGAATCGCCGTAGAACTGCCGTATCGCGCGCTGGATCGCCTCCAGCAGCGGCGCCTTGATTCGCCTGTCCGCCAGAATGAAATCGGGCGCCACGCAGGTCTGCCCGGCGTTCATAAACTTGCCCCACACGATGCGCCGCGCGCTCACCTCGAGGTCCGCGTCCGCGCACACGATGCACGGCGATTTGCCGCCGAGTTCCAGCGTGACCGGCGTGAGGTGCTCGGCCGCGGCCCGCATGACGGCGCGGCCGACGGTCGTGCTGCCCGTGAAGAAAATGTAGTCGAACCGCTCGTGCAGCAAGGCCTCCGACACTACTTGTCCGCCCTCGACCACGGCCACGTAATCCGGCGCAAACGTGTCGCGCACGAGCCGGGCCACCGTCGCGGACGTGTTGGGCGCAAGCTCCGACGGTTTCAGGCAGGCAACGTTGCCCGCGGCAAGCGCGGCCACCAGGGGCGAGAGCAGCAACTGGAAGGGATAATTCCACGGTCCGACGATCAGTGCCACGCCGAAGGGCTCGGGCATGACCCGGCTGCGTCCCGGCCACGCCACGAGCGGAGTCGACGCCCGCCGGGGCCGCGTCCAGCGGTCCAGATGCCGTAGCGTGTGCGCGATATCGCTCTGCACGAACCCGAGTTCCGACGCGTAGGCCTCCATGGGCGGCTTGCGCAAATCTTCATGCAGCGCGTCCAGCAGGTCCTGTTCGCGCGACTCGATGGCCCGCCCGAGCGCGCGCAATTGCTCCCGCCGGAAGGAAACAGGGGCGGTCAAGCGTTTATCGAACGAGCGGCGTAACGCTTCCACCGTTGGCCGCGCGTCAGAAGCGGCGCCGGGAGGCGTTGCGGCGTCGAGTTTCAGGCCCATGTCCGGCCTCCGATAGGGAGTTCCCATGGTCCAAATGCGGGAGGGATGAATTTATGCGACCCGTACGTCATAATCCACTTAACCTGTTCTCTCGGCACACTATTCCACGGGTTCGACGCGCATGATCGGCTCCTTCGGCGCATATCTCTACCTGTTTCTGCTGGCCGCCGCGGCTTCGGGCGGTGGGCCGGACCCGCTTGAAACCGCCATTCGCCGCTTCGACGAAGGCTACCGGACCTGGGATCTGGCCCGGATGAGGGAGTCCGCGTCGCTGCTGGCGCCGCTTTGCGGCACGGATTCCGGGGATTATGAGACGAATTACTGGCTCGGCGCGGTCCGCTTCCACATTCTGCTGCACCGTCTTGGCGATACCGCGAACCCTCCGGACCGCACGGAGAAACTGCGCCTGGTCGACGAGGCGGTCTCGCCGCTGGAAGAGGCCGTGCGGCTGAAGCGCGACGATTCGGAGGCCCGCGCCCTGCTGGCCACGCTGCTGGGCATGCGGATTGCCTCGGATCCGGCGTCCGCGTTGTGGCGAGGCCGCGACGTTATGGAACACCGCAGGCTCGCCCTCGAGAACGGTCCCGAGAACCCGCGCGCGCATTACCTCGCCGGGTCGGCCTATTATCACATGCCTGCGCTCCTGGGGCGCAAGGACAAAGGCCTCGAGTTTTTTCTGAAAGCCAAAGACCTGTTCGAGAAGGAGCGGGGCACGGCGCGGCCGTACCGGGAGCCTTCCTGGGGCTACGCAAGTTGCCTGACGTTTATCGGTCGTATCCACGCCGGCATGGGCAAGACGGACGATGCGCGCGCCGAATTTCAGCGGGCGCTCGAGCTTAATCCGAAGGACAAGCTGGCCAACGAGTGCTTGAGCAAACTCAACGGAGCGGGACCGGACAATGCCAAACGGTAGGAAAAAGGTCATCGTGGTCGGGGGCGGGCTCGGGGGTATTTCCGCGGCGATATCACTCGCTCAGCAGGGATACGACGTCGCCCTTTACGAAAAGAACGCCCAAATCGGCGGGAAGCTGAACGTCCTCCAGGCGGAAGGATACACCTTCGACCTGGGGCCTTCGATTCTCACCTTGCCCCAAACCTTCGAACGCCTCTTCGAACGCTCGGGAAAACGGATGGCCGATTACGTGAGCATCCGCCCCGTGCGTCCGCACTGGCGCAATTTCTTCGACGACGGCACCGTCGTGGACCTCTACCCCGAGACGGAACGCATGGCCGAGGAAGCGCGAAAGGTCGGGGAAGCGCCGGAAGCGGTCGAATCGTTCCTGGCGTACTCGGAGCGGCTCTACGACCTCGTGGACCAGGGCTATTTCCAGGAAGGGCTGGACTCCGCCCGGGACTTTCGCCGTTTCTACGGCCTGCGCAACTTCGCGCAGTTCGATATGTTCCGCACCATGCACGGCGGTGTGGCCGCGCACGTGAAGACGCGCTATTTCCGCGACATCTTCGATTTCTTCATCAAGTACGTCGGCTCCTCGGCCTACGACGCGCCCGCGTTCATGAACTGCCTGCCCACGATTCAATTCCGCTACGACCTCTGGTACGTCGACGGCGGCATGTACAACCTCGCGCGCGGCCTGCGGCGGCTCATGGAAGAGCTCGGCATCGGGATCCACGTGAACAGCGACGTGAAGCGAATCCTCACCGAAGACTCGCGAATTTGTGGCCTTGAATTGAGCGACGGTGAGCGGGTCGACGGCGACATCTTCGTCTGCAACGTCGAGGTGATCCCGGCGTACCGCGATCTGCTCCAGGAAGACGCCAAGTTCATGAAGCGCCTGCGCAGGTTGGAGCCATCGTGCTCGGGACTCGTGCTCGACCTCGGCCTCGACCGGCAATACCCGCAACTGGCGCACCACAACTTCTTCTTCTCGGGCGATCAGCGCGAGCATTTCGACACCGTGTTTCGCAAGAAGGAACTGCCGGAAGACCCCACCATCTACCTCGTCGCCGCATCGCGCACCGACCCCACGGTCGCGCCGGAAGGCTGCGATTGCCTGAAGATCCTGCCGCACATCCCCCACATCGATCCCGAACGCCCCTTTACCCGCGAGGACTATCTCGCATTCAAGGAGCGAATCATCGATAAGCTTGAGCGCATGGGCCTCGAGGATCTGCGCAAGCACGTCGTGTTCGAGCACGTCTGGACCCCCTTCGACATCGAGCGCGAATATCGCTCGAACCAGGGCTCCATTTACGGCGTTGTGACCGATCGCTTCAAAAACTTCGCATTCAAAGCCCCGAAACAAAGCACACGCTACCCGAATCTCTTCTTCACCGGCGCCTCCGTGAACCCCGGCGGCGGCATGCCCATGGTCGTCCAGTGCGGACAGAACGTGTCGCGGCGCGTCGTGGAGTGGGACCGTTCGTGATGGCTGCCGCGGCGGCGCTCGCCCTGTGGCTGCTGGGCTTCGCCGTGCTGTTTCGAGTCCCCGTCTGCCGTGCGCGAAGACGCGCCGCATCCCTGCGCATGTCGATTGTCGTGCCCGCCCGCAACGAGGAACGCAACCTGCCGGTGCTGCTCGCCTCGCTCGTGGGCCAGCAACCCGCGCCGCTGGAGGTCATCGTGGTCGACGACGAGTCCGACGACCGCACCGCCGACGTCGCCCGCGAGTGGGGCGCCACGATCGTCGCGTCCAAACCGCAGCCGCCCGGCTGGCGCGGTAAGAACTGGGCCTGCCAGCAAGGCGCGGAAGCCGCCACGGGCGATGTGCTCGTCTTCGTCGATGCCGACACCTTCTTCGAACCCGGCGGTCTCCGGCGCGCGGCCGACACCTTCGCGGAGACCGGCGGCGCGCTGTCCATCGGCCCCTACCACCGCGTGCAATGCTTCTACGAAGAGCTCTCCGCGGTCTTCAACCTCATCATGACCGCCGGCACGGGCGCGTTCACGTTCCTCGGGCATCGGCTTGAACCGCGCGGTCTCTTCGGCCAGTTCCTGATGGTGGAACGGCAGACCTATTTCGCGCTGGGCGGTCACGAGACCGTAAAGGCGCGCACGCTCGAGAACTACCATCTTGGCGCACGGCTTCGCGCCGCCGGCGTGCCCGTGCGCTGCTACGGCGGACGCGGCACCTTCGGCATGCGCATGTACCCCGACGGGCTGCGCTCGCTCGTCGACGGCTGGACCAAGAGCTTCGCGTCGGGGGCCACCGCCACGCCGGTATCGTTGCTCTTGCCCATTGTGGGTTGGATCGCGGGCGCGTTTCTTCCGGTGACGTTCGTGGCGGCGGCCGCATTTCGTGCCGATTCCGGAAGCATGCTCGTCTGGGCCTGCGTCTATGTCCTGTTCGCGCTGCAGACCCTTTCCTTTCTGCGGCGAATAGGCTCGTTTCGCGTTGTAACCGCGCTCGCGTATCCCGTTCCACTTATCTTCTTCGTGCTCGTGTTTACGCGCGCGGCCATTCTTTCGGCCCTCGGCAGGCGGGTGTTGTGGAAGGGACGAACCACGGGTCCCGAACAGGACGCCCGCTGATGCTCATCACCCTTACGCCGCTCCAGCTCGTAGTGGTCAACGTCGCGGCGTGGCCATTGATCCACATGGGCGCGGCATGGCTGGGCACGAGTCTCAGGGACGAGTTGTTCCGGCCCAACGCCTGGCTCTACCGCGAACGGCGCTGGGAACGCGGGGGTCGCCTCTATGAGCAGGCGTTCCGCATCAAAGCCTGGAAGGATCGCCTGCCCGACGGCGCCGCGCTGTTCAAAGGAGGCTTTCGCAAGAAGCGCCTGACGAACCGCGACCCCGACTACCTGCGGCGTTTCCAACGCGAGACCTGCCGCGCCGAAGCCGTACACATGGCCGTCCTGCTGTCGTCCCTGCTGTTCTTCCTGTGGAACCCCGCCTGGGTCGGCGGCCTGATGATCGCCTACGCCGTCCTCGCCAACGCCCCCTGCATCCTCGCCCAACGCTACAACCGAGCCCGCCTTGAACGACTGCTGTAGGACGGCAGCGGAAAGCGGGGACAGTTTCCACTTTTGGGTAGGGGGCGGCCTTCGACGGCACTAGCTAACGAGAAGATGGAGGCGCTCCGTCTCGTCACCGGTTGCCGCCAAAAGTGGAACAGTCCCCGTTTTCCGCAGGGTTGCTCAACGGACGCTCACTCGTGCAGGAGCACCTTGACGCGGGGGTGAGCGCCGCCGACACCTTTCTCGGGGACCAGTTGCAGCCAGTGGCGCTTGGGCAACGGACCGTTGATGTCGAGATCGTTCATGAGCATGTTGAAGCGGAAGCTGTCGCCCGGTTGCAGCCCAAGCGGCGCGACGGCGCTTTTGGGGAAGGCGGCTTCGTAGGTGGTGGTGGTGTCCTTGCGGACGACCGCCAGCTTTACTTCCGGCGCGAGAATCTCACCGGACACGTCGGGGCCGTAGTACATGAAGACCTCGGGACCGCCCTTGGTCAGCGTCAGGCCGTAGCTCCACTCGTTGAGGAACATCTCGACGTTGTCGGCCGACCAGACGATGTCGCCCGCGTAGGGCTGGTCGTGATCGTTGTCCTGCGTTTCGACGGCCATGTACAGGTGGTCGTTGTCCCAGCGGAATCCGACGCGGGACGTGAGGTCTTCCGCAACGATCTCCTCTGACCCCGCCGGGTACGTCACGGGGGCGAACTGCGTGCCGGCCCAGTCGTCGAGCGCGCCGTCCAAGGTGGGAGGCGTCTTCGCACGAACGGCTTCGAGGACGGGCACGAGGGGAAGGTTTTGCTTCACGTCCACCGGGGGACCGAACTGGGTTTGCTCGTAGCGCATCTGGAAAACGGGCACGGGATAGCGCGTGGTCTCGGGTGACTTGGTCTCGAGGCGAAACACGAGGTCCTGCGTTCCGCCGGCCGGCACCGTGACGGCGGCGGATTCCGGGGTAACGGTCCAGCCTGCTGCGGATTCCCAGGTGAGGTTGGTCGACATGGGCTTGTCGTGGGGATTGCTGACCTTGATGCGGTGCTCGGTCTGCACCGCCTGGCCGAGCGGCACCTGCACCTCCTCGGCGGCGATCCACTTGTTGCGGATGTTGTAGAGTTCGGCGATGCGGTCGCCGGTGACCACGTCCCGCGGGAGCACGCTGCCGGACTTCACGACGGCCCAACTGAACTCGCCGCCCCGGACGCGCGCGAGCAAGTAGTGGTTGAAACCGCCTTCGGCCTCGCCGTGGCCAAGGCCGTACGCGGCCGCGCCGGCGGCGATGACGTAGTGCACGCCGTCGCGAAGGCCGCAATAGCGGTAGCCGTGTTCGTGGCCGGCAAACACGGCGCGGACGGGATGGCCGCGGAACGCCTCGGCGACGTTAGCCCAGCGCTTGTTCCAGCTTTCCTGTGCGCCGTCGGGATCGCCGAAGTACTCGAAGTAGGGCCGGTGCAGGAAGACGAAGATGTGGGCCGCCTTGGTGGCGTTCAGTTGATCCTTGAGCCAGGCGACCTGTACATCCGAGATGCGCTCGGTGTCGACGATTTCCTCTTCGGTGTCGAGGAAGATGAAGCACGAGTTGCCGTATTCGAAGCGGTAGTAGGTCGGACCCATGCGCTCGAGCCAGAGCTTCTGCGTGATGGCGTCCGAGATGTCGTGGTTGCCCGGCGCGGCGAAGAAGGGCGGCTCGAGCGCCTTGAAGGTCTCGTCGAAGAGATCCCACTGCGCCGGCACGCCTTCGGCCGCGCCGCCCAGCACGATATCGCCGACGTGCAAAACGAGTTCGGGCTTCAAGATGTTGAACTCGCGGATCTGGGTCTTGATGATGTCGGATTGTTCGAGGGGTTGGAGGGTGTTGGAGTCGCCGGTGACCACGAAGTCGAACGAGTCGGTCGCGGGCGCGTCCTTGATGCGTTCGAGCGAACGCTCGATCCACGAGGTCGCGCCCCACGCCGTTGAGGCGGATGTGATGACCAACAGAAGGGATAAGAGCGAGCGTTTGGTCAGCGTGTGCATTGTGGTCGTGTCCTTCTTCAGGGGGTGGTGTCAGTACCCCGACATGCTAAGCGATGCGGGGGTGGGGGTCAACGCCTTTGTTCGCAGGACTACGTCAAGGGATTACCGTATCGAATTGGGGAGTAGTCATGTTCCAAGCAGGGAGACGCAGCGTAGAGAGAGGGGAGTTGAAGCGTGAAGTCCTGAAATCCATTCTTACAGAATCTTACGAAACGAGAGTCATTTAATTGACAGAGCCGACAATAATGCAGATCGTCACCATTGGGCGCAGCGGCTGGCATATGGCTGGATTCGCAGTCACGGTAGAGCGCAAGGAGGCGCGGTCGATTTCGCCGCGGAGGGCAATGCCGGGAGACGTGCGATGGCGTTGGGGACGGATATCGCGCCGAGCCCAGAGCGTAAAGGCGAGATGCTCTTCAACGACGCCACGCTGTGTTTCCAGCAACGGCAGAGTTGCGCGACCTGCCATCCGGACGCGCGGGTTGGCGTGCTGAACTGGGATCTGCTGAACGACGGGTTGGGCCGAACAGGCCGACAGGCACGCCGCATCCGGCCACGTTTTCAACGATTCCGGATGCTGCTTCGAGTGGTGCGCTCATCTCGTCCACTCGGACCATTCAGGGTCGAATCCGCGGTCTTTGGCGCAAGCGGTCGAACCACCGGAGACTACGGGGACACAATACTTCATACCAAACGGCCATTGCCACGGTGCGGGCTACGTGTCGTGTCGTGTGGCGTGTTATGCTTTTGTATTCGGAGGAGGTATGGGCCGAAAAATCCCTGTTCTGTTTCTTTTAGCTGCATTGAGGCGAGCCGACTGAGGGGGAAAGCGTCGTGACAAGAGCGCAGGAGAAGACGGAACGCGTGATGGCCGCGTTGGAGCACCGCGAGGCGGACCGCGTGCCGGTGGGGGAGTTCTTCTGGACCAATTTCGTGCGGCGGTGCAAGGCGGAGATGAACGTGGGGTCCGACTTCAATCCCTACGCGCACTGGGACCTGGATCTCATCGTCGTCAACCCCAACATGGATCCCCACATCCGCGGCATTGAGGTTATCGAGGACACGCCGGAACGAAAACTGGTGCGCACGGGTTTCGAGGCGACCATCGAGCGGCGTAGCACCTATCCCATGCCGAGCTACCTGGAGTTCGGCACGCAATCGTACGAAGAGATGGAAGCATTCGCGTTCGACGACCCGCTGGATCCGCGCCGGTATTTCGAGGCCATCGACGATCAGATCAACTGCGTGGGTGACGAACTGGTGCTGGGGCTGCCCTCGTACGTGGATCGCGTCAAGGCGTGCGCGAAGGACTTCTGCGTTTTCGGGAGCGTCTGCGAGCCCCACGAGATGATGTGGCGCATACTGGGCACGGAGAACGTGCTCATGAAGATGGCCGAGGGGCCCGACCAGGTGGCGGCGTTTGTCGAGCGGCTCGGGGATTTCCTGGTGGGGATCGTCGAGGGACAGGTTGCGGCGGCGGAGGGAGCGCTCAAGGGGCTGTACATCTGGGGCGATGTCGCCTTCGTGCACGGCATGCTTTTTTCGCCGGATTTCTGGCGCGAGGCGTACAAGCCCCAATTGACGCGCATCTGCGCCGCGGCGCACAAGCACGGGTTGAAGACGGTCTACCACGGTTGCGGCAACGCGTCGGTGCTTTTCGAGGACATGATCGAGGCGGGCGTGGACTGCTACAACCCCCTCGAAGCGAAATCGGGACTCGACGTGGTGGAACTCAAACGGCAGTACGGCGCGCGTTGGGCCTTCAACGGCAACATCAACGTGCAGGTGCTCGAGACCAACGACCGGGAGAAGGTCAGGGCCGAAGTGCTGCGGAAGCTCAATGCGGCGAAGGGCGGCGGCTATATCCTCCAGTCGGATCATTCCATGCCCAGCAATGTCGATCCGGCCACCTACGATTATGTGATTCAGTTGCTGCGCGAATACGGCAATTATCCGCTGGACCTCGGGGAATTCGACGAGAACGTCTGAGTTTCGTATTGCGTAGCTCCCCTTTCCAAGGGGAGTCTTCGTATTGTGCCAAGAGCTCCCATTTGGAAATGGGAGTTACATGGGGAAAAGTTTTTGGACGCATCGGCCTTACAGATGCTTGGTGTGAGCAAGCGGTTTCCGGGCACCCTGGCGGTCGACGAGGTGGACTTCGACGTGCGTGTCGGCGAGGTCCACGCCCTGATGGGGGAGAACGGCGCCGGCAAGTCCACGCTGATGAAGATCCTCACCGGGTCCTTCGCCGACTACGCCGGCACGATACGCGTGGGCGGGAAGGAAGTGGACATCCACTCCCCGGCCACGGCGAGAGAATTGGGGATCGGCATGGTGTACCAGGAACTCAGCCTGGCCCGGCCGATCAGCATCGCGGAGAACGTGCTCGTGGGGCGGCTGCCCGTCAAGCGTTGGGGTTTTGTGGATCGCGCGGCCATGCTTGCGGAGGCGCGACGCTGTCTCGGGCTCGTGGGTCTGGATGTCGATCCCCGAAAGACGATCGAAGAGATCAGCCAGCACGAGGCGCAACTCGTCGAGATCGCGAAAGTCCTGGGAAGCCGTCCCTGCATCCTCATCCTCGATGAACCGACGAGCGCCTTGTCCCGGGACGAGGTAGGGCGGCTCTTCGAGATTATCCGGGGCCTCAAACGCCACGGCATCGCGATCATCTACATCTCGCATCACTTGTCCGAAGTCTTCGAGATCGCCGACCGGGTGACGGTCATGCGGGACGGCCGAAAGATAGGCACGCGGGACATCGACGAGGTCACCCCGCAGCTATTGGTGCAGATGATGGTCGGGAAGACGATCGACGAGTTCTACACCCAACGCCGGGCGCGGATCGGCGAACCGGTGTTCCGGGCGTCCGGGTTGACGCGCTACGGTTTCTTTCACGACGTGTCCTTCGAGTTGCGCGCGGGCGAGATTCTCGGGCTGGCGGGGTTGTCCGGAGCCGGGCGCACGGAGCTGGCCCGTTCGCTCTGCGGGCTGGATCCCCTGCACGACGGCAGCGCCGCGCTTGAGGGTGAAGAACTCGAGTTCGGAAATTATCCGAGTACGGTTGCGCGGGGCCTGGTTTACCTCAGCGAGGACCGCAAGGAAGACGGGCTTTTCCTCCGGCTTTCGGTGAAGGAAAACCTGCTCGCGTCGCTTCTTTCGCGCCACTCCAGGGCGGGGGTCTATTTCACCGGGAACGACGCCTCCGTGACGCAGCGGTACATGGAGGAGTTGAACATCGTCGCCGCGTCGCCGGAGGTGGACACGGGCACCTTGTCGGGGGGAAACCAGCAGAAGGTGCTCCTCGGCCGATGCCTGGCTACTCAACCCAAGGTGCTGATTCTCGACGAACCGAGCCGTGGCGTCGACGTGAAGGCCAAGCGGAAAATCCACGAAGCGGTGATGGCTTTGGCGGATCAGGGTGCGGCCATCCTGCTGATCAGTTCCGACCTGCCAGAGCTCGTAGGACTATCCGATCGCGTCGCGGTCATGCGGAACGGACGCATCATCAATGAAATGAAGAAGGAAGAGTTGTCCGAGGAAGCCGTACTGCTTGCCGCTAACGGACAATGGGAACCGGCGCATGCCTAGCCGGAGTGCGGCGCTGTCGCTGCTGGAGTCCGCGGGGGTCTATGCGGTGGCCGCGTTGCTGGTCGTAGTGGGCATGTTCATCTCCTCGGATTTTCTCACGGCGGACAACTTTCTCAACATCCTCAGTGCCGTGGCACTGCTGGGCATTGCGTCGGCGGGCATGGCCTACGTCACCTACTCGGGCAACATGGCCGATTTGTCCCTGCCGGCGATCATGGCCTTCTCGGGGATCATCGCGGTGGCGGCGCTGCCGTTCGGCCTGCCCGTAGCGCTTGCGGCCGGCATGCTGGCGGGCTTGGCCATCGGCGCCATGAACGGCCTCGTGGTGGGCATGCTCAACGCCAATCCCATCCTCTGGACCCTCGCCGTGGCGTTCTTCATGGAAGGCTTCATGCGCTTTACGTGGAGCAACAACCAGATCTATCCGGCCACCGAACCCGGTTCCGCCGGGGAAGCCTTCACCGGAATCTTTCGTCTGCATGTCGGGCCCGTGCCGCTGATCGTGTGCGTCATGCTGCTCCTCTTCGTTCTCGGGCATCTGGTCATGGCGCGCACCCGCTTCGGGCTTGAAAGCAAGCTTGTCGGGTCGTCTCGTGCCGCCGCGCGCACCGCGGGCATTCGCGTGTCGCGGGTGGTCTTCTGGGACTTCATGGCGGCGGCGTTTTGCGCGTCCATTGCGGGTATATTCCTTACCTCGATGACCCGCCTCGGCGTGTTCTACCTGGGACAAGGCTACGATTTCCGGGCCGTCACCGCGGTGGTGATCGGCGGCGTGATGCTGAGCGGCGGACGCGGCCACATGCCCGGCGTATTCGGCGGCGTGCTCGTGATCGGCCTGATGACGAACATCATGACCTTCCTCGGGATCACGTCTTTCCGTCAAAACATCATTACCGGAATGGTGTTCATCGCCGTGGTCGGCGTTCAGCAATACCGGCTTCGCGCAAAGGGCAAGGATTATGCATAAGCCCGCGCGCGTCACGCGCCTCCTGAACGAGCACCGGGCCCTGCTCATGCTGGTCGCGTTGTTCGCCTATCTGTCCGCCTTCGCGCCCAATTTCCTGTCGATCGAAAATGCCACCACCATCCTCAAAGGCGCCAGCCTGAACGCAATCGTCGCCATCGGCTTCACGTTGATCCTGGTGTTGGGGCAGTTGGACCTGTCCATCGGCGCGGTCGTAATGCTCTGCGGCATGTTGACGGTAGGCCTCCAGCCACAACTTGGCTGGGCCGGCTCCATTGGCGTGTCGCTTCTGGCGGGCGCCGCGGTGGGTTTGGTCAACGGTTGGCTGGTGGTGAAAGCGCGCATCAACTCGTTCATCGTCACCCTCGGCACGATGATCATCGTGATGGGCCTCATGCACCTCTACAGCGACGGCGGCTCGAAGTCGGTGGACGATTTTCGTTTTGCGGACTGGCTCGAAACGCCCCTGCTGCCCTTCCTGCCGCCCATCGTGATTGTTACCCTGGCGCTCGTCGGCGGGTTTTCCGTCTTCCTGAATCGAACCCGATACGGCCGGGGCTTCTTTGTGGTAGGCGCCAACCCGGAGACCGCGTGGCGGGCAGGCCTGAACCGCGACCGCTATCTCATGGCGGGTTTCTGCCTGTGCAGTCTCACCGCTGCGGCCGGGGGCAGCCTCTTCGCCGCGAGCCTGAGCTCGATGACCTCCGCCGCCGTGCTCGGCAACCGCACGTTGATGACCGTGCTGGCCGCGGTTATCATCGGGGGGACGGTCATGACCGGTGGCAAGGGCAGCGTGCTGAGAAGCTATTTCGCGGTGCTGATGCTCACGACGTTGTTTAACGGCATCGGCTGCTACGGCCTGGGCTTCGAAGTTCAGATCTTCGTAAACGGGTTGATCCTTGCGCTCGTGGTGCTCTACGAGGCCTTTGCCATTCACCGGCACAACCTGCTCAAGGGGCAACGGCCGAACTTGTTGCTGGAAGTGGCCGAGGGAACCGTGTTCCGCGAGAACCACCCTGAAGGAGACGACGCCGACATGAACCGCAAGGACCGCTTCCCGCTGATTTGCCTCACGCTCACGGCCATGGTGGCCATTGCCGGCATCACGGCGATGTACTTCAAGTACGCGTCGCTGCCGGTGCAGGTCGTCACCGTCGAGGGGCAGGTCAAGGCATCGGTTGCCGAAAAGACGGTGGATGTTTTTGCGTTGCGCGGCACGGACGGTCAACCCTACCTGTTTGCATCCGCGGAAAAGCCAGCCATCCCCGAGCGCCCGGCCGACCCGAAAACCCTGCCGGAGACCGACAAGGGGCATTGGTGGGACATCGAATTCGCCGGCTGGAAAGTGACCAAGGAGCCCATGCCCGCCTCACCGGGAGACGGGCCGCGCGGCAAGCGGGTCATATTGCTTAAAGCCGGCGATCACCCCTACTGGACCGCCTACGTGAACGGATTTGAAGTAATTGCCAAGGCGTACGGCATGGAAACCAAGGTCTTCAACGGCAACTGGGACATGGACCTCCAGGCCCAGCAGACCGACCAGGCCATCAACGAGCGGCCGGACATGATCGTTTTCGCTCCGGTTGACGCCACGGGCTGCACGCCACTACTGCGGCGCATTCACAGCGCCGGGATTCCCTGCGTCGCGTCGAACACCATCCCCTGCGACGAGGCCATGAAGTACTGTCTCGCCTGGACAGGGCCGGACGACTGGGGACAGTTCCGAATGCTCTCCCGCGCCTTCGCCGATGCCATGGGCAAGAAGGGCGGCTACGCCATTGTCCGCCACATGCCGGGCAGCTCGTGTTTCTTCTCGCGCACGTTTGCGCCCATCACCGAACTGCTCGAATACGCCCCCGAGATGAAGCTGCTCGCCAAAGACACTTCCAACCTCGAGGCCGAGGGCACCATGCAACTGGTGTCGGCGTGGATCACGAACTACGGCGACGAACTGAAAGGTCTCGTGCTTGCGGGCGACGATTTCCCCATGACCGGCGCGCTCGAAGCCATCCGGAAAGCGGGACGGACCGACATTGTCATCGTCGCCGCCGGGAACAGCAAGACGGGGATGGACTCGGTCAAGGCCGGAGACGCCCTGGCCATCTCGTACCAGTCCGCCGAAGGAGACGGCGCGCTCGCCGTGCATTCCGCCGCGCGCTGGTTCAAGGGCGAGAAGCTCGACCCCGTAGCCTATCTCCCGAAACACATCATCACGAAAGAGGACGTCGCCGACTACATGCCGGCGCAGTGGTAATGTAACCCCGAATTCCCATTCGGGGTCTTTAAGAGCAACACCCCGAATGGGAATTCGGGGTTACATTAAGGCCGCAAGGTAGGATGAAACCAACATGCAACGATACGGCTGGATCATAGGACTGAAGCGAGACCAGGTGGACGAGTACAAGCGGCTGCATGCGGCGGTGTGGCCGGACGTGCTCAAGATGATCAAGGACTGCAACCTCGCCAACTACTCGATCTACCTGCGCGAGTTTCCCGACGGCAACCTCTACCTTTTCAGCTATCTCGAGTACGTCGGGGATGATTTCGCGGGCGACATGGCGAAGATGGCGGCAGAC
>JAVEWL010000734.1:0-3165 GCA_034004565.1 FCB group bacterium
TCCGGTTGCTGGACATAGCCGAGGGGGCAGGAGCCGGTGCCGGACGTGGGCTGGCCGCCTGGACCTTCGAGAGTGGGAGGAGTCCCGGGGCTTTCTCCGCTTGAGCATAGGCCGAGGGTAGGGTTGTACCAATAATTGACAGGACACAGAATCGGAGAAGAAACCTCCGGTTTGACAGGGGGCGGGGCGGTGTAGGACGAGGGTTCATTGCTTGGCTCTCCGGTATAGGGGATGGGGTTTCCATTGGCATCAGTTTCGTGTCGAGGCGTAAAGCCACAGTGAGTAATGCCCGGAGCATCATCGTATTCGAAGCAGCCACCATCGGGGGCGTAGGTTCCATCGCCCATCCCGTAGGTGCACAACCAGCCGCCACAGTTGGCAGGAAGGCCAGAAGTTAAACCGGGGTAAAACTCCCCCGTGCCATCCGGATTGTGAGTACCAACGGGGTAGTAACCAAGAGGGGCCTTTTGACTTGGATCAGGCGGTGGAGCGGTCGGGTAGCAGGAATTCCTACTACTGTCCCACGTCTGACCGGTCGGGCAGTTATCGGGGACGCACTGCCACGTTTCGGAATCATTATGGTTTCCGGGCAAACACTCGGGGGGCGTACAAGATGGGTCCGTCTTGGGCTTTGACGGATCAATCGGACAGGCTTCGACGCACTTGCCGCCCGCTCCAGTGAGCAGAGGCGCGGGGCACGTGCCGGTGTAAAAAATATAGTAACGCGTGTCTGTCACGCCACAATTGCCCCACCAAAAAGCAACGAAGTTTTGCCCAGGCTTGAGAGTTACGCCGTATGAGCTTGCATTCTGAGATGAATATTCTTGGTTGCAACCCGGATATACAGCGGTGTGACCAGAAGAAAAATCCTTGAATTCGCCGTAATCGACATTTGCAGCGATTACATGAGACGTAAACGCGGCAAGCACCACGACGAAAGGATGGCGCAATGCTCGCGTCATTTGAAAAATACAACCCAGATGGGCAGCAGAACGGCGAGGACGCCGATCAGCAGATCGATGCTGTTCATCGCGACTCCCAGAGGTGGCGGATCGCATAGGCCATGATCATCGCGGCGGCGATCATCCAGCCGATGGCCATGCCGTCGAGGAAGGACTCGGCGGGATCACAGGAGGGGAAACCGGGATCGGGCGCGGTGATGGCGGCGAGCATGGTTTCGGTGCCATCGGCCGCGACGCTGACGCGCTGGATTTTCCAGGTCGCGCCATCCTTGTAGGGGTAGGCGAGGTACGAGACCTCGCCCGCCGTGTAGGCGGGAGCCTTCGACGAATAGTAAGCGTCCAGCGCCTGGGCGCTGGTCGAGTAGCAGACGTTTCCGACGAAGGCTCCCATGTTGCTACCGCCTTACTTCGAGCGCCACAGGAACTTGATGGTGAACACGGCGAAGAAGGCGACCACGACGGCCGTGGCGATGGTGACGCCATCGGCCTGCATGTCCGTGACCGCCGTGGTGATGGCGGCCGGGACGGCCGCTTGGGAGGAACCAGCAGCGGCGGCGAGGACGGCACCGGGACCATACTTACGGACGTTTGCGAGCAGTTTCATTTTTCACTTCCTTTGGCCTGGTTAAGATTCCTTCCGTGCCGTGGCCAGCGCCCACGGAAGGGGTGAATCAGTTGAGCAGAGGGGCGGCGACGGGCTGCGCCGCCGAGACCAGCGAGAGAACCGCGAGGACGATGCTGACGACGAGGGAGAGGACGAGGAACAGGTATGCGCTATACACGGACGAGCCCCCGGAAAATGAAGGAGGGACAGCGCCGCAGCATCGACGCCAGGGGGAGCTGCATGGGCAGCTCGCCAGGGCGCGAGCACTGGAACTCCGCGTAGGCGATGCCGCAGCCTCCCGCGCACCACTGGCATTCGATGCAGTTGCGCGCCGGGAGGCGTTTTTCGCCTGCGTTGATCGCGCCCTTAACGATTTCGGTGTCGTGGATCATGCGGCTTTGAGGTCGTACCAGTCCGGCATCTGGGCCGGTTGTAGATCGACGACGCGGACGCGGATCGGGAGGCGATGCACGTCGCGATGCTGGAGGATGTCGAGGCCGTGCTCCCGCAGGATGCGCGCGTGCCGGAACAGCGTGGCGCGGCTCATCATGCCGGAGACGTCCTGACCGACGAGCCATGCCGCCGCCGTCATGCGATACCGGGGCGGGATGGCATCGAGAATGTCCGGTTCGTCGGACATGTCGACGCGCCGGAATATCTCGGTTTGCTCGTGGAACAGCTGGACCAGCTTGTCGTCTGTGATGGCGTCAAGGCGGTTCATGTCCAGGTCGTGAAGCAGGCGCTTCTTGAGTTCGACCTCGACGCGAACGATGCCGTTTTCTTCGGCCCACTGCGCGCCGCGTTCGTCGCTGCCGTGCTTTCTCATTTCGGCCCCCTTTCGGTATGCCTTGAGCATGTGGCGGGTGTTGGTGAACCACACGGATTCGTCACCTGAGTAACCCCGTTTCATGCGACTAACGGACTGTCCAGCCAGCCAACGGATAACCGCGCGGGCTTGGGCATCCGAGCCGGTCGCGTAGTTACAAGTGAGGTCGATACGCGAAACAAACGCGCCCCGACTGACCACAGCTCCCCCGTTTCCCGGTCCACCGGGAGGGACAGGACTTTCGGGTGTTCCTTCGCCAGCCGTGAAAGGAGGGAGGCCGAGACTCGCGAGTATTCGGTTAGCTGCTTCGAGTGTCCCGGTCCATCCGAGATTGAAAAGATTGTCCGGACGACCAAATCGCCCGACGTTCCCAGACAGGGACACGCGGTAGCCGTCGCAGAGAACCCGCACGGATGAATCATGGCTGCCGCGAACGCTTTCGGACAGAGCGAATTCATGACGACAGTTTCCGAGGGGGTCAAAGGTCGCCTTGACGCCGGAGGCGATGACTGGAAGGCCGCCCGCCGGATGAAACTGCGAAGCGGCGAACCAATCGACAAAGACGCCCGATTCATTCATGTGCACCGAGGCTCAGTCTCAAATTGAGACTAAACGGACAAGTGTTACTTTCCGTTCGCGGTCCAGAATTCCCGACTGCGGCGTGGGGAATTGGTGCGCGCCTGGGGGCGCGCACCAATTCCCCAGCGCCGGAATCGAAGAGGCAGTGCGTCCGGTAGAAGCCGGGCAGGGGGCGCAGCCGCAGAAGGAATGCC
>JAVEWL010000735.1:0-3163 GCA_034004565.1 FCB group bacterium
GGGGTAGGGGGGGAGGCTCTTGGCATTTCATTAAGCACCCCCAAACAAGTTTGGAGGTGGCATGTCCATTGCGGTCTTGGGATGGCTGTTAAGGGCAGTCCGTTTTTCCGAATACGCGTCAGGCTATTTAGTAGGTCTAACCCTGGTATTCGTTGCCGGCGCCGTAATGGGCCACGATTTCGGCGATGGCGGCTTTGGCTTCGGAGGCGAGGGCGGGTTCGGCGGCGACGACTTCCCAGCGGGCGAGGCCGTTTTCGCTTTGGGAGACGCGCTGGCACACTTGCAGCCAGTCGGGTGCGAAGTGGGTGTCTGTCGTGACCTCGAAGGGGAGGCCGCGGCGCATGATAGTGGCTTCGAGGTCGTAGCCGTTGTCCATGTGGTTTTTCGATTGGGCGCCCTGGGCAACGAAGTACGCTTCGACGGCATCGAGCGCGGCGGCGCGTTCGTCGTCGCCGGGAAACTTGTAGCCCCATTCGCGTTCGCGCGCGGTGCGGGCCTGGATCTCGAAGAGCCGGTCGAAGCGCGCGGGGTCGCGGTGCCACACGCGCGCGGCGAGCAGCGCGATGTAGAGCGTGTTTTCGAGGCAGTAGCGTTGCCCTTCCATTGTGAAGGCTTCGTAGAAGTGGGCCGATTCTTCGACCGTGCCGAAGCGGCAGGGGTCCTCGCTCATGGCGCTCTTAATCTGGGAATGGCCGTTTCGGATGATGGAGGTGCTGACGCCGGCGTGCGCCATTTCCATGAGGGCAAGCGGATTGCACTTCAAGCAGGCGAACACGCCCATGTTTGATCCCTCGAAGCGCCGGCGTATCTCCGGCAGCAGCGCGGCGTACACAAAGCTTGATGAAAGGTATGCCCCGTCGCCGCGATAGAAATCGATGCGGTCGCCGTCGCCGTCGAAGAACATGCCGCAACGGAAGTTCCCGGCCTTCAAGACTTCGAGTCCGGGCGCGATGGAATCCTGTTTAACCGGGTTCGGATCGCCGAGTGGAAACGAGCCGTCGGCCGCGAAGTGCATCGGCGTAAGGTCGGCGCCGGCGATGTCGAAGGCCAGCATCATCTCGCGTCCCGCGGCGCCGTTCAGGTAATCCTGGAACAGGCGCAGACCCGAAAGGTCGTCGCCGCCAAAGTCGGCGAGTTCGAGGCTATACTCGATGTATTCGTCGGTCGGGTCGTGGGCGACGATACGGCCGCGTCGCTTGCCGGCCGTGCGGGCATCTTGAAGGTAAAGTTCGCGGATGCGATTGAGGCCGCCTTCAGGCCCAATGTTCTCGGCGATGGGACGCGCGTCGAGGCCCACGATTTTTCGGCCGGTGTCGCCGGCGGGATTATGCGATGCGCCGATCATCACGCCGGCGCAGTGCGGGTTCGACATGGCGGTGAAATAGAACATGCAGGTGGATGCCACCTGCGGGATCACGGTCACATTCAACCCGGCCCGTGCATAGATCTCCGCCGCCTGCTCGAGATAGCGGGGGCCCGAGGAACGCGCATCGCGCGCGATGACGACGCCTTCGGCGCGAAGCACATCGCGAAAGTAGGCCGCCTCGGCCCAGGCCAATCGTTCCGAGAGCGTATCCGAGAGCAGCGCCGACGGCGTGCGGATGTCGTAGGCGCGAAACATCGACAGGTTCAGATCCTTCACGAAACGTCCTTTCCGAGTCCCTTGGTGCGGCGCACGACGTCCACGTAGTCCACCTGCCGGGCGCCGGCGTTGAGCCATTTGCGCTGGGCGGCGGGCACGGCGGCATCCGTAACCACCCGATCGAATTGTTTGAGCGTGGCGTAGCGAACAAACGAGGGCTGCCCCACTTTGCTGTGGTCTGTGACGAGGATCGTGGTGGTGGCGACCTTGAGCATGGCCTCGCAGATGCGCGCGAGGTCCACCGCCGAGGCGTACGCGCCTTCGTGCGTGAGCCCGTCCGCACCCACAATCGCGTAGTCCACATGGAAGCGCTGGAGGGTCTCTTCGGTCAGCCATCCGGTGAGGTCCGGGCTGCCGCGTCGCACCGTGCCGCCGAGAAGCACCGTTTCCACATTGTCGTGCGCCTGGAGCACCGCCGCGATGGCCAGCGAACACGTCAATACCGTCAATCCTTCGCTGGCGGTGATGGCTTTTGCGATCTCGAGGGCGGTTGTGCCGTTGTCGAGGGCCACGGTGCAGCCGCGATTGAAGGTTGCAGCCACCGCGAGCGCAATGGCGCGCTTTTCGTCGGCGTTTCGGGCGCCGCGTTCCTGGAAGGCAAACTCGACCACGCCCGGCTTGGACGGAATCGCGCCGCCGTGCGTGCGGGTAATCCTGCCGCCTTGTTCGAGTAGCATGAGGTCGCGGCGGATGGTCACCGGGCTGACTCCGAACTGCTCGGCCAGTGCCTGGGCGGAAGCCTCGCCGTGCCGATTGATGTAGTCGATGATGCGTTCGAAGCGCGCGTTTGCCATGCCGTTCCTTTTGTCTCGATTGCAACCACGTTTTCGTTGCCGTCGCGTTGGCCCGATACAATCGCCTTGATGGCGTCCTTTGTCAAGTGTGGATTGAGTTTGCATCCGGCTTGTGTTATCGTAACGCTCTGAAACGTTCAGATTCAATCGTTATTTGGTCGAACAGGAGAGTCCGTAGCGTGAGCAAGAAGCTTGTGGTCACAGGATACGGCGGCTTCGTGGCAGGGAGTACCGTCTGGCAGGCGTTGCAGAGCGACGATTGGGATGTATACGCGTTCACGCTGACCGAGGATGCGGTGGAGCGGGAACGCTTTCATTGCGCCAAATTCGACTTGTGCGAATCAAAGACGCTCGCCGAAACGGTGCGGCGGATTGAGCCGCACGCGATTGTCCACACCGCCGCCCTGGCCGACATCGACTTTTGTGAAAAGAACAAGGCGATGGCCGATAAAGTGAACGTGGGCGTGACGCGCGAACTGGCGAAGCTCTGTGCGGATCTGGGGAGCAAGCTGATCGTCTGCTCGACGGACACGGTTTTCGACGGCGAGAAGGGCATGTACACCGAAGAAGACATTCCGCGGGCGCTCAACCACTACGCGAAAACGAAGATCGAGGCCGAGGGCATAGTTCGCGAGTCGCTGCCCAACTCGGTGGTGGCGCGCTTGTCGCTGGTCATGGGGCTTCCGGTGATGGGGGCGGGCAACTCGATTCTGGCGCGCATGCTCGA
>JAVEWL010000736.1:0-3157 GCA_034004565.1 FCB group bacterium
AGGCGCCCGCGGAGTATACCGTCGAAACCTCGCACGCCCTCTGGACCTTCGGCGCCGACGGCGTTACCCGGCGCTTCGTGGACAAGGCCACCGGCACGGATTACCTTGCCAAGCCCGCACCCTTCGCCCGCGTGCTCAAAGACGGCGCCTGGCGCCCCGCCACAAGCGCAAACTACGAGCACGGCCGCCTTGTTCTTGCCTTCGACGGCGCCAGGGCGGTCCTCCGGGTAACGCCGCGGCCCGAGCACTTCGAGGTCGAGGTATTGGACTTCGAGGGCGCAGGCGTGACCGAACTCGCCTTCATGGAGATCCCGCTCTCCCTCAAGGGCACGATCGAGGAGCCCTTCGCCTGCACACTGCTCGCGCTCAATCTCGAGACCAACTCGCCGAAGATTCCCGGCCCCAACGATGCGCTCGAAGCCCATGCGTATGCTCGCCTCGGATTCCAGGGCGCGCGGGTGGCCGTCGTTGCGGCGCCGATGGCTCGTTTCCGCGACATCCTCAAAGACGTCGTGCAATCCGCCGGTCCCGACATCCCGAAGTCCGACATCGGCGGTCCCTGGGCACTCGATTCGGATGCGGGCCGCGGTTCTTACCTCTTCGATTTCGGCAAGCTCACCGAGCAGACCGTCGATGATTGGATCGCCACCGTCCAGGCGCTCGGCATGAATCAGGTCGACTTTCACACCGGCTCCTCACTTCGCTTCGGCGACTACGAGCCCAATCCCGAGTTGTTCCCCAACGGCCGCGCGAGTCTGAAAGCCGTTATCGACAAGCTCCACGCCGCGGGCATCGCGGCGGGGCTCCACACCTATGCTTTCTTCATCGCCAAAGACACGCCCTATGTCACGCCCATCCCCGATCCGCGGCTCGGCAAGGACGTGACCTTCACGCTCGCGGCCGATCTGCCCGCCGAGGCCACCGATGTCCCCGTCGTCGAAACCACCGAGAAAATGTCCACCCTCACCGGCTTCTTCGTGCAGAACAGCGTGACGCTCCAGATCGACGACGAGCTCATCATCTACAAACAGGTGAAGAAGGACGCACCCTTCGCTTTCACCGAATGCGAGCGCGGCGCATACGGCACCAAGGTCGCGGCGCATGCCAAAGGCGCGCCGGTGCATCATTTGCGCGAGATGTTCGGCCTTTTTACCCCTGACCCCGATTCCACACTCCTGACGGAGATCGCGGCGAACACCGCCGACGTCTATAACGAGTGCGGCTTCGACATGATTTACCAGGACGCTCTCGACGGTTCGAGCGTGCTGGCCGGCGGAGAGTGGGCCTGGTACTACGGCTCGAAGTTCGTCTTCGACATTGCCAAGCGTCTCGACAAGCCCGCCCTCTTCGAGATGAGCACCTTCCACCATCACCTGTGGTACGTCCGCGCGCGCATGGGCGCCTGGGACTGCAGCCAGCGCGCGCACAACCGCAACCTCGACGTGCACCTGGCCGCGAACCGGCAAAGCGCGAACATGCTCCTGCCGATGAACCTCGGCTGGTACACCGTCAAGACCTGGGAAGACGGCCCCTTCGCCACCCAGGGCGACCCGACCTTTCCCGAAGACATCGAATACCTGCTGGGCAAATGCCTCGGCGCGGACATGGGCTTCAGCCTGATGGGCGTCAACCCCGAAACCATCAAGGAAATCCCCGCCTACCAGCGCCTCGCGCCGATCTTCAAGGACTACGAAACCCTGCGCCACTCGAAGACCGTCCCCGAATCGATCAAGGCCCGCCTGCGCACCCCGCGCGAGTCGTTTGTGCTGTCCAAAGACGCGCAAGGCGCCCCCGCGTTCGCCCCGGCCGACTACCTGAAGCACAAGGTCACCGGCCTCGACAACGGCACCTCCCGCTGGACCGTGACCAATCGCTTCGCGCCGCAGCCGCCGCGTGTGCGCATCGAGGCGCTCATGCTGGTCGAACCCGCCGATGCGCCCGGCGGTATCGTGGCTGAAGACTTCCAGGCCGAAGGGCTCAAGACCACGGCGGCTGAAAACGTGGCTTCCGCATTCGCGCCCGAAGCCTCCCCCGAAGGCGCACCCGAGGCGTCCGGTCCCTGGCTGCGCTACTCGGCGACCAACAATGCCCCCGCGCCGGCGTTGGCCTGGACCCGTTTGCAGCGCACGTACGAGCCCCCGAAGAACTTGGCCAACAACCAGGGTCTCGGCGTGTGGGTGAAAGGCGACGGACAGGGCGCATTGCTCAATGTGCAATTGCGCAGTCCCGAGCACACCCTCTACGGCGGATTCGGCGACCACTACATCACGCTCGACTTCAACGATTGGCGCTACTTCGAACTCGTCGAACCCGACAGCGACCGCATCGAAGACTACCGCTGGCCCTATGGCGCCGGTTACGGCATCTACCGCGAGTTCGTTGACTACTCGCAGGTGCATTCGCTGTCGCTCTGGCTCAACAACCTCCCGGCGCAAAAGGAAACCGCCTGCGTCGTCGGCGCCGTGCGCGCCCTGCCCCTCGTGAAGGGCAAGGTGGCTCGCCCCGGCCTGCGGTTCGGCGGCGCCACGGCCGCCTTCCCCGTCGAGCTTGAAACCGGGCAGTATCTTGAATGCGACGCCACAGGCCAGGCCATCGTCTACGGCCCCAAAGGCGAGCGCTTGCGGGAGGTCAAGGTCGAAGGCGCATGGCCGGCGCTCGCCGCCGGCGAAAACCTGATCGAATTCACCAGCGAACCGGCGGGCGACAATCGCCCCCGCGTCCGCATCACGGTGAGCACCCAAGGAGACCCTATCGCTCCGTAAACAGCCCGGCGGTGTGAGGACTCACACCCACAACACCCGTACCCCAAGGTCATCCACCCCGGGAGGTCTCTTAATGAACCGTTGCGCATGGGCTAAAGGCGAGCTGGACATTCTCTACCATGACGAAGAATGGGGCGTGCCCCTTCACGACGACGGCCGCCTTTTCGAATTCCTGATCCTCGAAGGCGCCCAAGCCGGCCTGAGCTGGTCCACGATCCTCAAGAAGCGCGGCCATTACCGCAAAGCCTTCGCCGAATTCGACCCGGCCCGCGTGGCGAAGTTCGACTCCGAAGACATCGAGCGTCTGCTGCTCGATCCCGGTATTGTGCGCAATCGTCTCAAGGTGAACGCCGCGGTGCTCAACGCCAACGCCTTCCTCGAGGTGCGGCGCGAGT
>JAVEWL010000737.1:0-3150 GCA_034004565.1 FCB group bacterium
TTATTGCGCGGCGGGCGCAGGCTGCTCTTCAACCGGCGGTTCAGCAGCGGGCGCCGCCTCCGGTACAGGCACCGCCTCGGGTGCCGGCGCCGCCGCCTCCGGCGCAACAACCGGCTCAGGCAAGCTCAGTTCCACTCCTTCGGTCGCCGGAGCCGCCGGCGCGGCAGGCGCCTCGGCTGCGGGCGCGTCGGCCGGGAAGACTTCCGGATGCGACGCGCGCAGCTTCACGAGCGCCTCGCGGGCCTGTTCGGCGGCCTTCGACGCCGGGAAGTTCGTTTCCTGCTCCGTGTAGGCTTTGTACGCTTCATCGAACTTGCCGAGCTTTTCCTGGACCCGGCCGATGTTTACGTGCTGAACGAACGCGAGGAAATCCGCACCGTGCTTGCTGACGATCCGCTGATAGTACTCGAGCGCCTGCTCGGGCTTCTGCTCGTCTTCGGCAATGACACCGAGGGCTTCCAGCGCCTTCGGGGCAAAGGGTGACGCTTCAAACTTCTCGACAACGGTCTGGAACGCCTGCTTCGCCTTGTCGAGGTCTTCGGCCTCATACGCGGCTTCGCCCAGCATATACTTTATCTCGGCCTCAAGGCTGGCGCCTTGCGCATCGATCTGTTCGAGTTCCGTGGCGCGCAGGCCGGGATCCTCGTTCTCAATGGCCTTGGCGTAGGCCGTGGCGACCTCCTGCTGCTTCTGCTCGTCCGTGGCGCGGTACACCACGCCCGCAAGCGCCGCCAGCACGATGACCAGCGCCGCCGCGCCGTACAGCAGCGAATTCTGCCTGATGTGTCCGATGAACGCTTCCACATCGCTTTTCGGTGCCGGCTCAATCACTTCTTCAAACCGGCTCTTACGCTTTTCGACCGCCATCTGAGGTTCCCGTCTCCCTGGTTGCTACTGCACGTTGCCCCATTCCACGATAAGCCACCGGTTATCCACCTTCTCGAAGCGCACCGTCACCTGCCCCTGAATTTGCAGATGAGGCGCCTTGTTCGGGTCAAAGGGCTCGGCCGTCGTGCCAAACGTCTCGATGGCCGTGGCCCCGTATCCCCTCACCTCGATCCGGGGCGGAACCCGGGTGATTCGAATGTCGCGATACAGCGCGAAGCTTTCCTTCAGATACTCCTGCATCGCCTTGTAATCCCGCCCTTCCGCGTCTCGGTAGTTCCGCGACACATGGGCCAGGATCCGGTACACCTGCCGGCGTTGCATGCCTTCCTGAACGTCGTCCAGTATCGCCGCGATCACCTCCTCGTCGCTCACCGTGCCCCCCGCGAGGATGGGTAAGTCCACCTCGAAAGGAGCAAACCCCTTACAGCCGGTGCAAACCACCGGCCCAAGGAGGGCAAGCACAAGAAGGAGTCGGTTCATGGATTCGTGCCGTCCGATGGATTGTAGTTGATGACCAGCCGCCGTCCCCGGCCCATGCCCAAAGGCAGCACCGAGACCGTCATCCGCTTGCCGTCCTTCGAGAAATACAGCTCCAACACTTCAGATTCAACCATCCGCTCGAACTTCCAGCCCGCGGCCGGCGCTTCGCGCAAATAAAACTCGCCGATTTCCGAAGCGCTCGCCCGAGTGGTGTAGACCAGGCGGCCGACCTTCAGGTTGCCGCTGTCGTATACGTACGTCCGCTCGACGTCGGCCGTCATCCCAATCGGCAACGGCACATCCGGGAAACGCTGTTCGCTCGATATCGCCAGGCCCGGCTGGCCGGTCGGGGGCATGTCCGCCGGCGGCTGCGTCGATTGGCCGGGCATCTGAAGCCTTGGCATGTTCCAGTTCTGGCAGCCGGCCGCCAGAATTACCATCCCAAGAGCCAGCACTATTGCTTTGCCTTTCATGACGTTCTCCCTTCCTTCCGTGTAAAGATCCGCCGAATCCGGGCCCAAACGCACGGCGTCAACCGCCCAGCCACCCTAAGCATGCCCCGCGCGCCTCGAAAGTTGCACCCGCGCCCCGAGAATCAACAGGGCGCAAGGCTGGACGGAACGGGGTATCGTGTGGACGGCCGCCTGCCCACCTGTATGCCTGATGGCGTCGAATCGCGGCCTTGAACGCGGTACCGCCGCAAAACACGCCAATCTCGTCCTACAAGCAAGCGATAATATCACAGCCCGCGCCGCCAAAGCTACCGTTCCACCCACGCAAACCGCGCCATTTGCCAATTGCCAATTGCCAATTGCCACCTGCTATCATGCCTGCGGACCGTAAACGCGACCACCGAGGAGAGAACCATGCGACGCATAGCGGCACTGGCGGCGGGATGTCTTGTGGTAATCGGCTGCGCCACGACCGGACAGGGAGACACACAACGTATGCCCGGAATTATCGCCCACCGGGGCGCAAGCGCCTACGCGCCCGAAAACACGCTGGCCGCGTTTCGCCTTGCCCACGAACAGCAGGCCGACTGGTTCGAGTTGGACTGTACCCTGACCCGCGACGGGCAAGTCCTCGTCATTCACGACAACACGGTCGACCGGACCACCCCCGGTAAAGGCGAAGTGCGCACGCTTTCCCTCGAGGAACTGAAGCGGCTCGACGCCGGCGGTTGGATGGATCCCAAGTTCGCCGGCGAGCGCCTGCCCACCCTGGGCGAGTCGCTCGACCTCGCCAAGGGACGCATCGGGGTCTACATCGAAATCAAAGACAGCGCCGACGACGACGAACTGAAAGCGCGGATTCTGGATTTGGTAAAGGACCACGAGACCCTCACGCCCGAACGCTGGACCAAGGTCCGCGCCCTCATCGAGAACAGCGGCTCCGCCAACCTCGAACTTACCCGAAAGGTCATCGCCCAGGTGCGCGACCGCCACATGCAGAAGAAGGTCGTCATCCAATCCTTCTCGCCCATCGTGTGCGCCGTCGCCCTCGCCGAAGCCCCCGAAATCCGCACCGAAATCCTCGGCGGCGACGACAAGAAGAAACCGGAGATTTGGGAAGGCTTCCTGCGCTGGGGCTACCTGCTGGACGCGGACGGCTTCAACCCGAACAAAGACGCCGTCACCCCCGGACGCCTCGCCGCCTTCCACGCCGCCGGCAAGACCGTCAGCGTCTGGACCGTCGACGACGAAGCCGGCATGCGCCGCCTCGCCGAATGGGGCGTCGACAACATCATCACCAACAAACCTGACCTCTGCCGCAAGACCTCGA
>JAVEWL010000738.1:0-3149 GCA_034004565.1 FCB group bacterium
TTTTTTGTTATTGTCTAAGGTTATGGTTTCTCGTGCTACCTATCAATTTGGGAGAGGGGCTGGGTGAGGGCTAACACCAATGCAGTCGAATCCGCAAGCCAAAAAGCTACGCCAGAACCAAACAGACGCCGAGAATGCACTTTGGCGACACCTTCGAAACCGAAGCCTGTTCGGCTGCAAGTTCCGAAGGCAGTTTCCGGTCGGACCGTATATTGCGGACTTTGTGTGCCTGGAAGCCAAGTTGATAGTGGAGTTGGACGGCGGGCAGCACGCGGAGCAAGAGGAACACGATGAGAAGCGCAGTCAGTCGCTCGAAAAGTACGGCTTCGAAGTACTGCGGTTCTGGAACTGCAATGTATTTGAGAATATGGATGGAGTCTTGATCGCTATTGCGGATGTTCTGGCAGGAAAAGGTCTGTGCGTTAGCCCTCACCCCACCCCTCTCCCAGAGGGAGAGGGAGGAAGAGAAGAGGGAGACGGCGTAGGCTAGCGGTCGGGGAATGTAACCTTATTGAGGGGCTAAGTGAAAATGCCGAAAAACGTAATCGTAGCGCAGTCGGGGGGACCGACGCCGGTCATCAACAGTTCGCTGCGGGGTGTCGTTGAAACCTGCAAGATGTTCCCGGAAACCTTCGGGACCGTCTACGCCGCGTGGCACGGGATCGAAGGCGTATTGAAGGAAGAACTGCTCGACCTCTCCGCGCAGAGCGAAGAAGAGATCGCGCTGCTCCGCTATACGCCGTCCGCCGGCTCGATTGGCACCTGCCGATACAAGCTGAAGAAGGACCAGCATGAAGACTTCACGCGCGTCATCGACGTGATGAAAGCCCACAATGTGGGTTACTTCTTCTATAATGGCGGCAACGACTCGATGGACACCGCCCACAAGGTCGCGCAAATCGCCCACAAACAGGGCCTCGACCTCATCGCGGTGGGCGTGCCGAAAACCATCGATAACGACGTCGGCGACACCGAGTTCAAGCTCATCGACCACACGCCCGGCTACGGCAGCGTCGCGCGCTACTGGATGAACATCGTCCAGAACTCGAACGAAGAGAACGCGGGCTCCTGCCCCGCCGACCCGGTGCTCGTGCTCCAGGCGATGGGCCGCAAGATCGGTTACATCCCCGCCGCCGCGCGGCTCGCCGATCCCAAGCGCGAGATGCCGCTGCAGATTTACATGGCCGAATCCGGCGTAACCGCCGATCAACTCTGCGACAACGTCGCCGACCAGCTCCGCCGCGACGGCCGCTGCATCGTAGTCGTGAGCGAAGGCTTCGACCTCGGGGATGTCGGCGAGGTGCGCGACAGTTTCGGCCACGTCATGTTCGGCGCGTCGAAGACCACGGTTGGCCAGCGCGTCGTGAACCTGCTCAACGAGAAGAAAGTGCCCCAGCGCGGCGCGGCCCGTGGCCAGGTCCTCGGCACCGACCAGCGCCATTCGATCGTGCGCGCATCGATCGTCGACCTCGACGAAGCCTACAAGGTCGGCCAGAAGGCCGCCCTCATCGCGCAGGAAGGCCTGAACGGCTTTATGGCCACGATCCTGCGCCGCCCGGGCGTCATCTACAGCGTCGACTACGACAAGGTGCCGCTGGAGAAGGTCGCGAACTCGGAGCGCTCTTTCCCGCAGGAGTGGCTGACGCCGAGCAAGGTCGACGTGACGGACGATTTCATCCGCTACGCGCAACCGCTCGTCGGCGAGGACTGGCCGACGGTGCCGCTCGTAATGGGCCGCCAGCGTTTTGCGCGCTTCCAGCCCATTTTTGCGGAAAAGAGGCTGCCGGAGTACACTCTACAAGCGTTGCGGAAGTGAAACGGTCAGGGGTGCGCATTCCAGGCGGTATAAGAAGGTGTCTCCGCGTGTCTGCGCACCAATACGGCTGGATTGGCCAGCCATGGTTCCTAAACATGTGTAATCGCAGCGAGAAGCTATGAGGATTTTGCAGCCGTGAAAAAACAAATCTGGGTTACCGAGGCGGACAAACAGCGACTGCTGAAGCTCATCGAAGACTTGAGCGAAGTGCCGGACAAGCGCGACCTGCCGCACATCCAGGACCTGAAAGCGGAAATCGAAAACGCCAAGGTGATCCAGGATTCGAAGAAGGTACCGGCGGACGTGATTACCATGCGGTCCAAGGTGCGCCTGCGCAACCTGACGCGCGGAACCGAGGCGGAATACACGCTGGTCTACCCCCCGGAGGCCAACGCGGAGGAGGGTCTGATCTCCGTGCTGGCGCCGCTGGGCACTTCGATGATCGGCTTCCGCGTCGGGTCGGAATTCGATGCGAACCTTCCCGCGGGGACCATGCGGTTCCGCGTCGAGGAACTTCTGTATCAGCCGGAATCGGCGGGCGACTTTCACCTGTAATTGGCTGCCTCGGACAGCGAGGCGCGTTGACAAGACGGAAGGGAAATGACAGATGCCAGAGGCAAAGCATGACATCGGACTAATCGGGTTGGCCGTGATGGGCGAGAACCTGGTTTTGAACATGGCGAACCACGGCTACAGCGTGGCCGTCCACAACCGTACCACGTCCAAGATCGACGATTTCGTCAACGGCGGGGCGAAGGGCAAGGACATCACCGGCTGCTACACGCTCGAAGAGTTCTGCGCGAGCCTGAAGCGCCCGCGCAAGGTCATGCTGATGGTCAAGGCCGGCAAGCCGGTCGACGACTTCATCGAGCTCGTGCTGCCGCACCTCGAAGCGGGCGACATCATCATCGACGGCGGCAACTCGTGGTTCCTCGACACGCGCCGCCGCACCGAATACGTCGAGAGCAAGGGCCTGCTATACATCGGCACGGGCGTCTCGGGCGGCGAGGAAGGCGCGCTGAAGGGGCCGAGCATCATGCCCGGCGGCTCGGAAGCGGCCTGGCCCGAGGTCAAGCCGATCCTGCAGGACATCGCCGCGAAGGTCGCCGACGGCTCGCCGTGCTGCGACTGGGTCGGCGCGAACGGCGCGGGCCACTACGTGAAGATGGTCCACAACGGCATCGAGTACGGCGACATGCAGCTCATCTGCGAAGCCTACTGGCTGATGAACTCCGTGCTGGGCATGTCGGCCGGCGAGCAGCAAAAGGTCTTCGCCGAGTGGAACAAGGGCGAACTCGACAGCTACCTCATCGACATCACGCAGCAGATCCTC
>JAVEWL010000739.1:0-3136 GCA_034004565.1 FCB group bacterium
CGCCGAATAGTCGGCTACGGCGCGAAAGCGGAGCAGATTGAGCATCACCACCTCACCAGCGATCTTCCGCGCGAGAAGAGCGGCGCCGGCCTCCTGGGTAACCTCCAAGAATATCTCCTTCACTTTGCGCCCTCGCCTGTGCCGATCCGGGATGATCTTGCCGGTTGCAGGGTCACGACGGAACGGCCCTCGCGCTCCAGCTTGCCGATCCACATCTCCAGGAGAACCGTGAGTTCCTCGGCGGGCGTCGTCGTGGATTTCTCCTTGTGTTCGAGCACGTCGAGTACCTCGAAGGTGAGGCCTGGTTCTCCCAACAAGCGCCATGCATCCTGCAATGCCTTGGTCCGATGACTCCCGAATCGCAGTTCCGCTTTGTGCCTGTTGAGCGTGGCGCGCAAGTCGGTGCTGAACGACATGTAGATCGTCCCATCTCGCACGCTCGTGATTCCATACACCCCCATGAGACGTTTCGCCTCTTTGTATTCCCTTTTCATCCTCGACCTGACCAAGCGTTCCATTGTCGTTTGCGTATCCCTGTGTGCGGCGTTTGCTGAAGCCCTACATGATTTCTTGATGGCGTACCGAGCCGCCGCTTATGGCGTGTCGTCGTTTCCGTCGCACCGGGACGCAGCCTCAGCAAGCGCCAGCGTGTGATCCCGAACATCACGCGGCCACCCTGCGATGTACTCCCGCAGGCGGCCAAGGTCCCCCGCAAACAACGCTCGCGTGGCCTCCTCGTAGCCGGGCTCATTGCCACCCATCGCCGTCATGAATCGGTATGCCGCCTCCTGCGCGCGGCGTAACCGGTCAGCTTCAGTGCCGGCGCGCCGTGCGTCCTCCACAAGCCGGCGAAGCGTGACGGAAGCGCCGCCGGGTTGAGCCGCGAGCCATTCCCAATGCCTGGGTAAAAGGGTCACCTCGCGCGCAACCACCCCCAACCTGGGACGACCCGGCCGCCCTGAAGACGTTGCCTGCGGCGCCTCGGGCGGGGCGGGTGGTTCCTGCGGGATGCGCAAGCGTTTCAGTACGGCGGACAGGGATCCGCGCAGATCGATCTCCACGGGCTGACTGGTGGTCGCATCGAAAACCAACACACCCTCAGCCGCATTGGCGTCCACGAAATTCTTGACCGCCGCGGCCACCTCCCGCGGCGAACCGGAAGCGACACGTTTCGATCGCGCGAACGCGATCCAGGACGCCTGATCATCGATACCCATGGATACCCCTCCCGTTGAGCGGCCCGGATAATACCCGGGTATAAATAGCGCGGTCAATAACATCCGGGTAAAACATGGACGAACGGCGGCCCACCGCGTCAAGGCACTCAATGCATCCCGGGGATTGAGGAGGGGGGCAACGTCCACCCCATGCGCAGGCCGTCACGTGGGACTTCATTCATCCCGCTCTCACCGCGAGGCTTGACGTGCAGCGGAAGCCGCTTAGCTCACACGCATGGCGGGGGCATCCGTGGTCTGTTCCGGATCGTTACGTAGGGCGGAATGCGCTGCGCTCTTCCGCCCTACGCGGGCTCGGTTTCTCGAAGTGAATGATATAAGCCAGCCGGTGACCAAAGAACCTCGACTCCCGAAAGCCGATCGACGTTGCCAGGCTCGTAACCGTGCCGCGAGACTGGAAGTGGGGATCGAAGATGACCTCCACGATCGCAAGCACGCCACCGGGCTTGAGGGCGGCATACAGTTCAGCCAGGGCGTCGGCGCGATTCGGAATCTCGCCAAGAACGGTGACCAGGACGGCACGATCGAAGTGATCGACGGGGAGCCCACCACCGAGCGCGGCGGCGAGGAAATCCACATTGGCGAGTCCCGCCGCCTCCACCTTGGTCTTTGCCCGCGCGAGCATTCCCTGCTGGATGTCCAGCGCGACGACACGACCGCTCCCACCAACGCCACGGGCCAGGGGAACCGTCAGGCGCCCCGGTCCGCAGCCCGCGTCCAGGACGATCATTCCAGGGGAAAGGCCAAGCGTTTCGACGATGAACGCCGCCCGATTCGTCTTCGTGAACGGATTGTCCAGTTCCACCAGCCAACGCAGCCAGACGGGGCATGGAAGGCTCCGGCGACGGGATGCAAGTCTCCATATGATCGCCACAAGGACTATCGCTACGATTGCGAAAAGGATTGAGATCAATGGGGCCATGGTTGCCTATTGACATCAGATAACGCGCAAAACCATGCGCGTCCGGTCTTGGCTTTGTGCGGGCAAAAGGCAAGTTCCGACCCTACGCACTACTACAAAGGGGATGGATACGCGTACCGGATTAATTCGAGCCTCGCCCCTTTAATTGACAGACGCTATTCAAAGGCATGTCCGCAATACCGGCAAACCTTTGCAGCCGCTTTTACATCCTCCGCACACTTCGGGCAAACCTTGGTGGCATCGTGACTGGTAGACGGAGCCGCGGCTGCCACTCGATACTCATAGGTGACAGACAGAGTGCCGTCCGGCTTCACAATGAGCATGTAGATGAAGATGATGATGCCAATTACAATCACACAAAGCAGAAGCGCCAGCAGAAAGGCACCGCAGCCGTAAGTGCCAGGTGCCCATTCCTGCGACGTCGGCACATACCCCTCAGCAGCCATTCGCGGTGCATCTGCCTGAAACGCCGCCATCGCACTCGCATGCGAACCCATATAGGTCTTGACAATAGTTGGGGCTTTGGGAGCGGCAGCACTAACCGAGGGAGTGTAAGCTGCGCCGAGGAGCTTGCGACGCTGCGCCTCAGTCGTATTCTGCGCGTACGCATCATAGGATGCTTCTTCCGTGGCCTGCTCATTAGCTTGCTGCCGGAGGCGCGCCTCAACACGCGAGTAGATCGCGCCGCACTTCGGGCACTCCGCCAATTTTCTGGTTGGCGTTTCGGGATTCTCGTGTCCGCACTTAAGGCACAACTTTGGCATCAACTAGCTCCCCCTTTTAGCAGATGAACAGAACAGGCCAGGCACGCCATTCGACGCCTAACAATAAATCGACGGGCCCGGATAAACCAGGGTCCATGTCGTTTTGAGTGGAAACGCGCCTACGCAACGGCCTTCTGCGGCATGGCATAGGGTGGTGCCGGCAGGTGTTTGAGCTTGCCGGCGACGAGATAGATGATGGTCTGAAGATGCTCCAG
>JAVEWL010000740.1:0-3130 GCA_034004565.1 FCB group bacterium
GAAGATAAGAAACCCGACTAGCGGCACGGCCGTAACAAGTTTTGCGTGTTGGGCTATTGCGATTGTGATTCGGAAAGCGCATAACGGAAAACAACGAGTGATGAAGAACGCGCGTGAAAACGGGGTGTCGGCGTGACGGGGGGGGACTGATGCGTCACTCGTATTCGCCGGGCCGGGTGTTTCTCATGGCGCTGCTTTTCATTGGCGCGGCGCCGCTGTTTTGGCAGCGGGTCGAGTTCAATCCGACAGGGGTCGGCGAGGCGCGCGAGAACGCGGACCTTTACCAGTATGTTTATCCGACCTATTTCTACGGTTCGGCTCGCCTCAAGGCGGGCGAGATTCCCCAGTGGAACCCTCAGCAGAACTGCGGTACGCCGTACCTGGCCGACGTGCGCGCGGGGGTATTTCAGCCGTTGAACGCGCTTTTTCTGGTCATGCCCACGCAGCGGGCCATGGCCATGCATGCGTTTGTTTCGCTGACGTTGATGGGGGTGTTCTTCGCGCTGTTCGCGCGATCGATTGGTCTCAGTTATGCGGCCGCGCTGATCGGCGGGCTTGCGTATGCGTTCAGCGGGGCCTCCGCCGCGGCGATGTCGCGTCCCGCTCTTGCGGCGACGCTTGCGTGGGCGCCCTTCGTGTTTTGGACCGTTGGCGAATTCGTTCGGTATACGCGCAGCGCGATTGCCGTCATGGCCGGGTTGGGCTTTGCTGCGCTTATCCTGGCGGGCGCGCCGGCTCTGGCCATTGTGATGACGCTCCTGTTGGCGGCCTATGTCGCCGTAACGTTCGGGGCCGTTCCGGAGCGTGAGCGTCTGCGGGATCTGGGCCGCTGCGGGGTTGGCCTGCTGCTGAGCTTTGCGCTGGCGCTGGCCGTGTCCGCAGTGCAGTGGGCGCCGTCGGTGGCGTGGATAGCCAACGGCGGCGCGTTCGATGCGAGTTTCTGGAACATGCACGCCGCGGCCCAGTCGCCTTCGACGCTTGTCGATCTCCTTCGGCAATTGCCCATGGCGCGTCCTGGCACGCTGCCGCGGTTGGCCTACTTCGGCATCGCGACGTTGTTGCTGGTGCCTGCCGCGTTTGCGCACCGTCCCCTTCGCCGCTACGTCATCCTGTTCGGTGTGACGGTCCTGGTGTCGTTCGGGGCGATGCTGGTGGATCCGTCCGTCGTGCCCGGTGGGTTTCCGCCACTGAGCTTTGCCTATGCCGGTGTGTTTTCCGTTGCGACGCTTGCGGCCATCGGCGCTGACCGTCTTCTGACGGTGCGCCGGGAAGGCGTCAGACCCGGCCCGTGGGTGCCCGCGGCGCTGGTTTTTCTGGCGGCATTGCTGCTTTTTGTCATGTTTCCGGGGCAGGTGCGGGGCTACGTGCTGGCGTTTCTGGCGATTCTATTGTTTTTCCTGGCCATTCGCCGGCGCTGGGCCGCGGCGGTTGCGGGGTTCCTTTTTGCGTTCTTGCTTTTCATCGACCTGGTGTCGGCGACCGACGATTCCTATTCGCACCCGTACCAGGACGCGCCGCAGTGTTATGCGCGGTACGAAGAGGCGGTGCGTGTGGCGCGTGAACAGTCCGTGGGGGGGCGGACGCTTGTTCTTGCGCCGCCCCTGAAGACGCACCTGCCGGGCAACCTGGGCATGATATCGGGGTTGCGCCTCGTCGGCGGCCGCGATCTTCCCGAGACGGCGGCGTTGCGGAAATGGCGCGAGCGGGCATTGGGAACGGAAGGCAAGGAAGCGACTCCCGCGCTGTTGAACTACGCTTCGACGCGCGTCTTGCTGATCAGTTCGGAAAGTGCGCCGCCGGCCGGGAAGGGATTGTTCCTGCGGCAATTGCCTACTCAAGGCGACCTCAGCATTCATCTGAATGAGAATGCGTTGCCGCGCGCGTATTGGGTGCCGTATTGCCGGACGGCGGACGGGGTTGACGCCGCGCTCGATGTGTTGACGGAGCCGGCTTTCGACAACACGCGCCTGTGCGTGGTCGACCCGAGTGTGCAGGACGCGCGCGCGCTCGGCACGCTTCCGGCGGCGCCGGTCCAGCCGCTGCCGCCGGAGACGCCCGCGTGGCGCGATGCGCCGTGCTCGATTCAGGATGTTTCGCCTGAGCAGGTCAACGTTTCCGTGACGGCTCCGCGGGCGGGCATCGTGGTGTTGGCGGATACGTATACGCACGGATGGGAAGTGGCGGTCGATGGGGTGCGGTGCCCGTTGCTGCGCGTCAACGGGGCGTTCCGCGGCGTGGTCATTCCGGAGGGGAGGCACGAGGTTACGTTCCGGTATCGCGCTCAGTCGTTCGAGCTTGCGAGCGCGTTGTCGATTGCCACACTGGCGCTGGTATCCGCGCTGGGCGCGGCGGGGCTGTACCGCGCGGAGCATCAGGGGAGTGTAACCCCGAATTCCCATTCGGGGTCTTCGCAGCGTTGAGCGGCAGGGTGGTTTTAGAATACAAGAGCCCCGAATAGGAATTCGGGGTTACATTTTTCGGCGGGAGATGAGGGCGGCGACGTTTGTCAGGACGCGCGGTACGACGAGCCCGCCTTGTGTGGCGAGGTAGCGCGGTCGCCATACGGGATTGAATTTTTCCTTATACTGGCGCAGGCCTTGGAAGTTGTAGAAGTGCTCGCCGTGGCGAAAGACCAGCGCCCCCACGCGATGCCACAGGGGCGCGAGTGAACTGCTTTCGAGGCCCGAGAGGGGCGCCATCCCGAGGTTGAACCACGCATATCCTTCCTCGCGTCCCCAAAGCATGAGACGGCAGAAGAGGTAGTCCATAATTCCGGAGGGCGCATCGGGCAGGTGCCGCATCAGGTCGACCGAGAGTTCTTCCTTTTCCGCGCCGAGCCAGAGGTTTGCGAAGGCCACGATTCGTCCGTCGAGGCGCACCACGGCCAGGGGGCATTGCGCGAGGTAGTCGTCTTTGAAGAAGCCAAGCGAGAATCCTTTCTCGCGGACATTTTTTGCGTGGAGCCAGGCGTCGGAGACGATGCGCAATTCAGGGAGGATTTCCGGGACGCGTTCCTCCGGGATGATTTCGAATGTGGCGTCTTCCCGTTCGATCTTGTTCAGCGCGTGCCGGAAGTCCTTGAATGCGGCCCCATCGAGGGAGAAACTCTCGAGCGGCACACGCGCTTCTT
>JAVEWL010000741.1:0-3128 GCA_034004565.1 FCB group bacterium
TGCAGCCCGCGCAGAGAATGACCGCGCTTGTGAGCGTTATTGTTGTCAGCCACCGATTGCGTAACATCGTTTTTCCCCTAGCTCTCTCTTGTGCCGGAGGGCCCCATGCCCTGACCTCGGCCGCAGGCGAGCATTCTACCGTATGCAAGAGGGAATGGGAATGCTAATGCTGTGGCTGACTGGCGGTTGTCGAATGGCGGGTTGGGGTAAGGGGGGTTACGTAAGGCGCCCCGGCTTGGGCCATTGACAGGGTTTGTCAACGCTACTACAATCGTGTCGCACACTACACACGGTTTTCGCGGGATTCCTCTTTCGGGACAGGCGCATTCATTGGGCGCCGAATTGTGGGGTATGGTCTATGCAACACGTGATCATCGGTTCGGGGGCGGCGGGCGCCGCGGCGGCACGTGCAATTCGGGAACGCGATCAGAAAGCGGACATTGTCGTATTGGGTGAGGAACGTCATCCGCCGTACAACCGGTGCCTGCTGACGGATTACCTCTGCGATGTAGTTTCCTGGGACCAGCTCTTCAACTACGCCGAGCCGCCGCTTTCAAAGCTGGGGGTGGACCTGCGCCTGGGCGTCACGGTGCAGGGCGTGGACGCGCAGGCGCGACACGTGAAGTTGGACAGCGAAGAGGTTCCCTTCGACCGGCTGCTGGTCGCCACCGGCCGCCGTCCCATGGTGAACGAAACGCTTCGCCCCTTCACGCAACACATCCACAGCTATTATTGCCTGGACGACGTAATCGCGCTGAAGGAAGCGCTCCCCCGCATCGAGAACGTCGTGGTCTACGGACAAGGCGTCAGCACGCTCAACCTGATTACCGCGCTGACCCGCCTGGGCAAGCACGTCACATACATCATCAAGGGACCGCACGTGGACATTCCGCTGGTGGATGCCTCGTCCGAACTCGAGGGCACCATCGGCGGCCTCGGCGCGGAGATCGTTCGTGAAGATCGCATCTCCTCGGTGCGCCCCCAGGACGGCCATTACATTGTGGAAACTTACCAGGGCCGCGATCTCCCCGCCGATGTCGTCTTCGCCCAGGACACCTACCGTCCCAGCATCCGCTGCGTGCGCGAGTCGGGCATCGAAATAAACAAGGGCATCCTGGTCGATCTCGAAATGCACACCTCCGTCGAGCACATATACGCCGCGGGCGACTGCGTCGAGATCTACCACCCCGCCCTGCGCAACTACTGGATCAACTTCGGCTGGCCCAATGCCGTCGAACAAGGCACCCTGGCGGGGGCCAACATGACCGGCGCGCACGAAGCCTACCGCATCAACGACACGCTGGCCTTTGAAATACTGGGGAAATCGTTCCGGGCGCGCTGGTGGGAATAGGCCCGGAGATCTTTGACGGAAAGCGGCAGGTGGGACTACAATGAGGTTCCTATGACGCGGCGACCTCAGGCCGCACGTTATCCCCCAAACCCAATCCCATCGAAGGAGTCCCACCATGAAACATATCAAAACCGTGTCGACGCAGTTGCCCGCAGTGGCCGGCCCCAAGGGCGACGCCAAGAGCTGCGGCCCGTTGAAGGATGCCCTGGGAGCCTGCACGGATTCGGACAGCAAGTAATCCCTGAGCCGAAAAGAGAACTGCCCACGGTTTTCGGACCGTGGGCAGTTTTTAGTGAGGCGGACTATTCGACGCCGGTGAGCTTGAACACGTAGGCGTGCCTATCCTGCGGCGTCAGCGGCGGCGTCTTGATGACGAGTGCGCCGTCCTGCGCGGCGAATTCGACGTTGCCTTCGCGGCCGAGCATGGCGACGGCCGTGGCGGCGCCAGCCTTGGGCGCGGCGAGACGAAGCTCGGCGCCGGGCCACTCGTTGCAGATGGCGTAGACGATCCCGTCCTTCGCCGTGTAATGGATCGATTCGCCTTCCTTGCTCTCGCGCCACTTCGCAGTGCCGTAGATGGCCTCCCCGTTGCGGTCGAGCCACTTGCCCATGTCGACCAGGCGCTGCTGCATAATAACCGGAATGCGTCCGTCGGCCGTCGGGCCGATGTCGAGCAGAAGATTTCCGCCGCGGCTTACGGTGTCGATGAGCAGGTGGAGCAACTGCGTCGAGCTGCGGTAGTCGTCGACGTTTTCGTTGCGGTTGTAGCCGAAGGAGGCGCCCATGCCCTGGCACTCTTCCCAGAGGCCCGCGTCGATGAGCCGGCCCTCGGGAATGTGGCCGTACTCGGGCGTGGCGAAGCCGCCATGCACGTTGCGGGTCTCCTTGCCCCAGCGATCGTTAATGGCCACCGTATCCTTCACGGGCGACTCGTTGAACAACCACGCCAGAAACTCGGTGCTGCGCCAAGTCGCGCTGGGATGGTCCCATTCGCCGTCCGGCCACACCAGGTCGGGCTTGTAGCGCGTGACCAGATCTTTAAGCTGCGGCAGCATGTGTTGCTCGACATACTGGTTGACGTCGCTCTTGTACAGCGGGTTGTACCATTCGTAGATCGAGTAGTAGAAGCCGGCCTTGAGGCCCTCGGCCTTGACCGCCTTGATCAAATCACCGGCAAGATCGCGATGCGGACCGATGTCCATGCTGTTCCAGTTCCACGACTGCGCGCTGGGCCACATGGCGAAGCCTTCGTGGTGCTTCGACGTGAGCACCACATACTTGGCCCCCGAGCGCTCCAGGATATCAGCCCATTCCGCCGGGTTATACAGCTCGGCCTTAAACATCGGCGCGAAGTCCTGGTACTTAAAGTTCTCGCCGTAGGTGGCGACGTGGTACTTCCAGGTATCGCCTTCCTTATCCTCCATATCACGCCAGTACCACTCCGAGTACTTGTCCTTGGGACCCCATGCGGGCACCGAATACACGCCCCAATGGATGAACACGCCGAACTTGGCGTCTTCGAACCATTGCGGTGTGGGACGGCTGTCGATGGATTCCCACGTCGCCTCGTACGGGGCCGCCAGCCCCGCCGCCAGCATGATCAACGCCTGCGCTATCATCGCAATTCTCCTATATTCCGCTTACGTTAAGAGAAGAAGATCACCACCACGACTCGAAGACACACACGACCGCAAAACCAATACAACCACGAATGGGACGAATTGAACGAATGGTGGAGGTGCTGCACGACTGCATTGGCGCGGAGGGTGCGGAGTTG
>JAVEWL010000742.1:0-3116 GCA_034004565.1 FCB group bacterium
CACCCAGGCGGTCTTGTCCTGACGGTGCGGATTCCACTTGGTGATGAAGTCGAACGAGCGCCCGAGCCCCGCCCAGCGCTCGCGCTCGTCGGCCAGCGCGAACAGCAGCCGGGCGCTGTCGAAGCCGCTGTCGGCGCGCCACAGTACCTTCGCGTCGGCGGCGCACACTCGGCGCAGGCGCGGGAAGGCGCGCTCGAAGAAATACTCGGTCTCTAGCGCCGAATGGTGCGAGCCCGCGCGCAGCTCCAGACCGAGGTGCCAGCCCTCGTTGCTCAGACTGAGCAGCCCCACTATCGATTTGACCAGGTCCGAGGTACGCATACCCTGCGACACCGGCAGCCTCGGGTCGATCACCGCCTCCACCTGCGCCATCTTGCAGCACTGCCCGATCAGCGCTAGGCCCGAGTAGGAGGTCAGGTTTGAGCTTGGCGGACTGCTTGACTTCGAAGTGCGGCATGGTCGGTTGGGTGAAGACCGGAAAACAGAGTTATACAATTACATCAATGCTTTAAAGCGCATTGTGGCTGTTCGAGTACGGATTCAGGTCTATGACAATCTCGCCGTCGGGTCGACGCCATTTCCCCGCCGCTTTCGATACGGTCAGGCCCTCGGGGAATCTGGGCGTGACCGGGCTGGGTGAAGGACATCGGCACGCTGCGCCGTTTGATGGCGCGCGGCCTGGACAAGATTCGCGCGCATGCGCTGCTCAATTTCGCCGCGTACGGCCTGACGCGATTGGGCAATTTGCTGGCGCCGTAATTCGTTGGCGCTCGCGCGCCATTTGGACTGCGGCATTGGATTCGAAACGACGTCTTTGCAGCGACGGGAGCACTGCCGGATTGCGGCAGCAGAATCGGCTGGAAAAGCGGCTGGAATCGTCATCGGGGCGGCTCGGACCGGATCTTTTCGGCGTCGAGTTTTTCCAGCCGGGCTGGAAACCGAAGGTGAAGAGGGAATTTCCAACACCCTGTTAACGGCCATCGTCGGCCCGGGTACCCGATCGCGCGTAAGAAACCGCCGTTCGACGACATCACGCCCCACGGTTCGTCCCTTCCTCGAGCGCCTTCCTGAGGTCGTCATCGGTCAGCACAGCCTCGTTGGGGGCGACCGTCTCACTGCTCGGCAACGCGAAATGAAGCTTTTCCATGTCCTTCTTCGCGGGATTTCGCGGAGCGAGCGGCGAGGTCGTGTCGACAGGGGTCGGAGCATCCGCGGCTGTTTAGGTCGGCGCGGAAGGCGCGAGTTCCGCGCGGCTTACCCCCGATTTTCCGCACCCCTTTCGGCCGGCGCTTGACGAGCCGCTGCGTCAGTCCGCTTCCAACGAAGCGGCGACGAGCGGTAACGGCAGAGCTGTTTGACGCGATAACTTGTTTGTCATAAACTTTCGCCCGTTTCTCGCTCCCGCGATACTCGCATCGGCGTTGTCTGTGCCGTTGCCGTTTGCCGTCCCGCCACCGGATGCGAGTGCGATCTTTATTACTGGCCGAGGCACTGGATGAGAAGGACGCTTTACGTTACGGCGCTTACAAGCCTGCTGTGGCCATTCGCCGTCGCACAGGCGAAGTGCGAGGTTCCGCCTTACGAAGAGTTCGAACCCCGGCCCGTTCTCCGAAGAGATTCCGGCCTCACCGCCGTCGAACTGAGCCTGCCACCCGTGGCGACGGTCCGCATCCCGGCGGGATTCTTCAAATGGGGAATACAGCCGGACGGAAGCGTCGCATTCGGCAAGCACCCGAACGGTATCAGCGGCGGAATCGGCTACGAGACGAGGGAGACGGTATCGGTGCACAAAGAGGGCCTCTCGCCGGCCGATTTCGTGCTCTCGATCTTCCACGGCCTCGACGAGACGGGCTGCGCGTATCTCGAAGGCTTCGGATTGCGTGAGGAAGATTATCGGTTGCACGCATCTCTTGGGTCAGCAGCGGAGCTTTTTGCGTTCGGAAAGGGTGACCGGCACCACTTCTATCTAGTGCGCAGGGACAGGCCCGACTTCGTACTGAACGCGCTGTTCAGGGGCATCGACCGCTCGGAGTTCGAAGCCATCCTGTCCACCCTCAAACTCGTCTCGGAGTAGCAATGGATCCAATTACACAGGAAGAAAAAGCGGAAATGCGCGAAGTGCTGGTGCGCTTCTATGGCCCGATCGCTTCGAGGTGGAACATCACGGTTGGTACGTACGATGTTCTGGGTTGGATGGTCACCGAGAGCGCGCGATGCACGAAAGCCATGAACCTCGTCCCGCGCCCTTGGGACTTGTCGAGTCCGATGAAATGGGCGCAACGCCAGGTGCGACAGGCCTTTCTGCGCTACCTCGGAACTCCCGAAGGACGTCATTACGTTGCTTGCATGAAGATGTCGGCGATCAAGTTCCGTGCGGCCTTCGATATGGCAGCGCACGGCATTTAGTGCCTCTTTTGAATTTTGAGTGGGTAATGCGGGATCCGGAATGCCGGGCCGTTTTCGGTCTGTGGTGCGCGGGCAACTCATCGAGGATCCTGAGCAAGCCGGGCAAGGTGTGGCTGCCCGAGTGCGCGTTGCCCGCCTTGACCTCGACGCCCATCACCCGCCGCAGCCCGGCCATCAGGTAAGTGTGATAACTGTGCGAGGGTCGGCCCGGCCTCAATGGGTTGTACGACACCACGGCCCCTTCCTGCTTGCCGTAGAGCGGCTTGATTGTCGTGTCGATGTCCAGAATCCACGGCACATCGAGCAAGGGGCCAGTGCTCTCGTGCAGGTGGCCGTCGAGCCAACCGACGCCTTGGATCGCCAACAGCGCCCGCCGCAGCGCGTCCTCGCTGATTACCTTGTTCATCCCCAAGAGCCCCGGATTGACCCTGTCGCAGCGTATCGTCGTGACGTGCGAGTAGCGCCGGTGCCCCGACAGGATCGACAGCATCCAGGTGCCGAGCACATCGGCCTTGCTCGGCGCGTTCGGGCTCGAGTACGACAGCGGGCAGCGATCCTGCCAGCCCGACCACAGGCCGGTCAGCCGGGGTTCGACACTTCATCCCGATTTTCGCCCCTTTTCCGAAAGTGCCTCCAGCGCCGGCGCGGGTTTGAAGGCCGCGACCGCAAAAGCTCTGTGGTGGCACGTTTGTAACATTCATCCTCAAACT